>JAIQGK010000009.1 GCA_020072645.1 Terriglobia bacterium | reverse complement strand
AATTGCAGAAGAAACTGGAGCAGGAAGAACGCTTACGTAGCAGCCAGTTTTCCATCTGGACCACGCTGGGAAAGATGGGATTGCGTCTTAAAAAAAGTCGGTCTATGCCAAAGAACAAGACTCGCCGCGGATCCAGCAGCAGCGCCAGGCGTACCAGCAGAAAATAAGCCAGATCGAAGATTGGCAATGGGTGTTTGTCGATGAAACCTGGTTCAACACCCAGATGAGCCGCTACTGGGGATGGGCCGAAAAGGGAGAAAAGATCCCAGAAGCCATCCCTGCTGGCCATTGGCGCAGCTTCACGTTGCTGGGAGCCCTGAGCCAGTCCGGACTGCTGGCCACTATGACCCTTGAGGACTCCACCGACACCGATGTGTTTCTGACTTTTCTGGAGCAGGTCTTATGCCCCAAGCTGCAGCCCGGCCAGATCGTAGTCATGGACAATCTGAGCGCCCACAAAGCACCTGCCGTGAACTGATCCTACGAACCCTGAAGGCACGCACGGCTGAAGCACTGGACCCGGCCATCACTGAGGCTATTGCCGCTATCACTTCACAGGATGCCATGGGCTGGATACAGCATTGTGGATATCAGCACACTAAATGCTAAAACGGCATAGAGCCTGCAACTTGTAGCTTTACGTCTACGACGGTCACGCCACCTTGCTGCACCGGGATGCGGAGGACTATGCTGTGTTGAAAACCTTGGGCTTCAACCTGAAGCTGGTAGAAGCCGGTAGGCAGCCCGGTGAATTCATATGAGCCCACAGCATCGGTGGTTGCGGTATATGGCACACCGCCTTCAGAGGTGACAGTAACGTTGGCGTTCTGAATAACTGCGCCCTGAGGGTCGGTGACAGTACCGTGGATGGTTCCGTGCCCGCCCGCTACGGGCGGTTGGTTGGGAGTCGGCATAGCAGTGACACGTCTGGTGTCCTGCTCCGCTGTCACTCGGTTGAACTCAGCGACCATGATTCGAACTGGCTGGTCTGCTTTCTCGCCATCGCTCAGCACTTCAATGTAGGCGACCTTCTGCGTGACCGGAGTGACCTTGGTGATCGACCTGGGATCCTGGCCGTAGACAGTTTGGGTCTGGATGCTGATTTGGTCGGCATAGCGCGAACGCTCTGTGAAGGCGAAGTGATAAGGCCGGCCCCAGGGATCAATAAGTTGTTCGCGTGTCAGATTGGCTTCATCCAGGACCGTTTTGAATTCCTGGTCGTTCTGAGGGAAAACGCCGGTCTTGACGTAGTGCAAAGCCAACGCCTCTTCGATAGCCGTTGTCTCGTCAGCGAAATAATGGATGGAGGCGGACCATTCTTCTACGTCGTCCGAGAATTGTTGCCCCTTAGGAGCACCGAAGATGCCATCAGGGCCAGCACTTGTGACACGAGTGTTGTAGTAGGGTCCAGCAATCGAGAAAGTGAATCGATAGGGCCGGCCCCACGGATCGCGCAGTGCGTCGAGGTCGGTGCCTCGCTTTTTCATCTCAGCGCGCAATGTGGGATAGTCACGGATATATTTACCGGTCTCGCGCTGGTAAGCGAAGATTGCTCCGTTTATCAACTTGCCGATTGGGCGAAAGTAAGGCCAGCCCAGGGTGAGAACGGTAAAGTCGTCTTCTGTCCCGGGGCGTTTATTGGGCCCGCTACTGATCAGAGTGAGGACATCCTTCGGTCCGGAGACAGAAAACTCGGCACGATAGGAGACATCCCAGGGGTCCAGAGCTGTGTTGAAGTCCAGACCGTGAAATTTCAGTATCTCCTTCAATCCGTCCGCGTCACGAGCGTAGCGCTCCGTGTCCTTGTACTCCTTACGGAGAGCCTCAAAGATGGGATCTGTTGTGCCGGATATCACGCGCCGCAAGACCGATTTGCATTGCAAGCTGGTATAAGATCCGCTGCCGGTGAACTCGACGGTGCCTTCCGATTCATAGCGCCCGGTGTAAGCAAGGATGGCTTCAGCGACCAGGTCAAGGCCATCGGGAAAAGGCTTGGCGGAGTCCCAAGCGGCCAGGTCGCGGTAGGTGATTCCCGCGATGCCCTGACCATAGTACTCATCGAGAAAATCGTAAATGTCGAAGCCATACTCGCGGCCGAACTGCTGGTCGGTCCGCACGCGCTCGGCCACGGCGCGGTCGTATACCAGCACGCCCAACGCGCTCTCGACCGGAATGCCCTCGGGAGTGCGGACGCCCACATCAGCCGCAGCCTCTTCGCCCGGACGTAAGACGGCTTTGGCCATGCGCAACGCAAGCTGTAGCTCCTGCGGTCCCGGGAAAAGAACCTGACGTTCACCAACGAGATCGCTGTTCTTCTCTTCGCTTCCAGTGATAGCAAACGCGGTAACCTCAAACTGGCCATGAAACCGCGGATCGTAGGGAAAATTGATCTGCGCGCGGCCGTGGTTGAGGTGTACTACTTCGGACACGAGCAGGCCGCTGGCACCGGACAGATCAACGACAGCCTCCCACAGAGTGGTGTTCGAAAGAATCGAGACCGCGATGGGATCTTCGGCGCGATAGAGAGCAATGATCGGTCTTCACGCTCAGGAACGGCCGTCCCACTTCGAAACCTAGGTCCTCAACGTCGGTGCCGCGCTTGCCCTTGCGATCGGCAGCCTCGAGAAGCAGACACGTATTTCTTTGGTTTTCATATTCTGGCTTGTGATAAATGCGTGCCCACTTCGAGCTAGCCAACAGTTCGGGCGGCAAAGGTCGCAGCTTAACACGGCCCACGCCGAATTGGTTGGTGTGGAAGCTCGACAGCGTGACGCGTTTAGCGGCAGTCGCCTGCTCATCGCATTCGCCCTCGGCGTCAGGGAAAAAGCTCGCGATGTTGCCATCCACGGAGGCCGGCGTGCCGTCAGCGTACGAGCTCGTCACGTAGAGCACCAGGGGCGCCTCAGCAGACCCCGTACTTGAGTTCAGCACGTAGAGGTGGATCGGCAGTGCGCTCAAGCGAAGTTGGAAGCGACGCTGTTCGGTCCGTCCCGTGGAAAGATCCGTGACATACGCCGCCAGCTCAAGGTCCTGGAAGCGGCGCCATCGGTTAGGTCTGAAATTTTCAAATTCTTTCCTCAGGCTGACGTGGGCAATGAATTTCCCGGAAGCGTCGAACTGGCCTTCCACTGGCCCAGTCTCCTCACCCTCCCACTTCTGATCGCGGTAGTTCCACTCCCACTCGTTACGGCGAACCACGCGCACTTTGGCGTGCTGCACGGGTTTGCCGAATAAGTAGTCGGCACGCACTTCGACGTTGGCGTCGTGGCCGGGCAGAAAATAGGTCCGGTCGGGAGTGACCACCACAGAATAGGTGGGCAGGTCGTAGCGGCTAATGCGAATTTTCGCCTGCCGACTGTAATCTTCGTCGCGAACCGCAGCCGTGATGCGGTAGTCGCCCAAACGGAGCTTCTGCGGGATATCCCAGTCAGCGCTGGCGACGCCGAAGCGCGAGGTGGTGACAGCCTGGTGGAACTGCTCTTCGCTCTCTTCGTCCTCGATGGTCAGCTTGACCGGCGTATCGGCCAGAGCACGCTTGTTTGGGCCGAAGACAGTCACGCGCATGTGCGCGGTCTGACCCGGCTGGTACAAAGGCTTGTCCGTCGACAGCGTGACGCGATTGCGGTCCGGGAACTTGAAGTCAATATAGGTTTCTTCTTCGAACTGCCCGCGAGTGGCGGTGGCGTAGACCCTAACTTCGTTGCTCTCTACCGCGCTGGGCAAATTGAAAGTGGCGGTGCCATATCCGGCAGAATTGATCACGACCTTGCGCTTGACTGCCGCGTCGTCGTCAATGTCGAGTCTGACTTCGACAGACACTCCAGACATCGGGCGCCCATTCTCGGGATCATCCACGCGAATGCGTACCGGATACTTCGCACCCGGAACAACATGGCTGGAACCTGTCATGCGCAGCTCGAACATATCGCGCAGCGCCCTGCCCACCTGGATCGCGCCCCTGGCCGGTGCAACTCCTGGAGCATCGTCAGGACTGAACTCATAGCGCAGCCTGTACCAGACGAGGCGTGAAGGCTCATTGCTGGGAAGCTTGCTCGCCTCCATGGGATCCTTTTTACTGTAGTACCCGGCTCCTCCCGGAAAGTACCGGTCGTCCAAGTGGCAGAGTTGCCGTCACTGTCCAGAAATTCCAGGCGGAAGCGGCCTTCTAACGGCTTGCCCGCGTTGTTGACGACCGGCAATTCAAGCACCAGCGCGGGCAGAAGATGAATCCGTATATTGTTCTCGTCCAGCTTTAGCGACGGCTTTTCTGCAGCCCAGCCGACGCACGTGCATAGGAACAAAGCCAAAGCGAACCAGCCAGCACGTCCATAGCGTCTCCTGCTTCCGGGTAGTGACAGAGATTGTTACTATGGGACCTACGCGGTCCCTTGGTAGCGGGCTTCCGTTCCCCGCAGTCCCCCTTCGTTATGAACGTGCTTTGAAGCGGTTCTTGCGATGAGGCGATTCCCTTGAGCCATGGCACACCGTGCCTATGGTACCTGTACGCTGATCCAGATTCGGCCGTCTGCAGATAGAGAATCTTCTGGTCTCCGGCTTTCAAATCAGTGACTTACATATAATCAAAGGCTCCGGGTAAGTACTCGCAAGAAGTATCAAAAAGCCTGATTCGACATAGGGTTCTCGGAGTTCTGAATGTGACAATGGTCATCGGCCGAGTATTGGCACCATCAGATGATTGCTCTACCATTGAGCCAGGGATGTCACTCACATTAGAGAGAATCGAGGCACTCGCTCCTGACCAAGCTTCGCTTGGGGCTGCACGAAAGCTATTGAAGCCGGCGTCTTGGCCGACACTGGCGGAAGGCGAAGGGCTTGTTTGGGGCGAATGCCAGGGTTCTGGCGCGACTCCCTATCGCGTGGTTGTCAACGAGGCAGATGCAGGATACAAATGCACGTGTCCCAGCAGAAAATTTCCGTGCAAGCACGCGCTCGCGATTATGTGGATGCGAGCCGACAAGCCCTCCGCTTTCGCTCCGGCCACCGTTCCCGAATGGGTAAGAGACTGGCTCTTGCGCAGGCGCGGAAAATCGACAGCAGCGAGCAAGGCTGAGGATGAAGAGCAACAGCCTAAAACCAAGCCCTCGATCCGTCTCACCGAAATACCCGAAGCTGCAGCCAAGGCCGATCCGAAGGCGGAACAACGCGCTGCAGCGGCTCGCGAAAGAAACAAGTTGGAACGTGAGGCGGCGGTGCTGGCGGGCCTAGAAGATCTTGACACCTGGTTGTCAGATCAGGTTCAGCACGGGATGGCGAGTTTCGTCGTCCAGGCCGCTCAGGCGTGCCGAACGATCGCCCAAAGACTCGTCGACGCGAAAGCATCTGGCCTCGCGGGGCGACTCGATGGTCTGCCAACGAGACTCTTTACCTTACCCGGACCCGCGCGTCCCACAGCCGCGATCCGAGAGCTGGGACAAGTCCATTTGATCAGCGAGGCATACCGACGCGCGTCGGCGCTTCCCGAACTTCTAGCAGCGGACGCAAGACAGGCCGTCGGCTGGTCGGTGACACGAGAGGCGCTGCTCAGCGATTCGGAGGCGTTGCGAGTCGATGCAAAGTGGAGAGTCTTCGCCGTGCATTCCGAGGCACAACCAGACCGTCTGCGCAGAGTTGAGACGTGGCTCTGGCGCGAAAGCGATGCCGATAGCAGGCCTAGATATGCGGTGCTGATTGATTTCGTACCGATCTCTACAGGGGCCGCGACAGGCGGATACTCGGTTGGGGATAAAATCGAGGCTGAGTTAGCTTTCTACCGCTCCACCATTCCGCTCCGCGCACAAATAACTACACTCAAGAGAGGCGCGGAACAAAACAACGAGCCGCTCACTTTGCCGAACGAACCTCTCAGTGCGTCCTACTCCGGCTATGAGCGCGCGTTAGCTCAGCTTCCATGGCTCGGGACTCTGCCCCTAAGCTTTCGGTCGGCTAGTGTGCGTCGAAACGGAGAACAACTCTATCTTTGCGATGGCCAAAGCCAGTTGTCGCTGCCTCTGCATACATCGCAAGCGAGTCATGCTCTACCCCTTGCAAGTATCAATGGCATTGATGGAATCGGTTTGTGGAATGGATACGAGTTCACGTTAGGCTGGGCAGAGACGCCGCTCGGAAGGTGGTTGCGCGCGTGAACTTGGACACACTACACGCAAAGGTCTTGCCATCGCTGTTGGAAGGAACATCAAGGCACCCCCTGCCGGCCGAATTGATTCGTCCCTCGAATCCGAGTTCAGATGGCGAAATTGAACTACTCAGCCTCACGGCACAAGCACTGCGTTTTGAGCGTCCTTCGACACCGGGATCGTTGATCGTCGAACCGGAGATAAAGGATGATCGAGAGATTGTCGCCGATCGTCTGCGGCGTCCGCTGATTCGCTTGCTCACGGCAAAGAACGCTACCGAGCATCCAACGCGTGCTCTGGCGCGTGCCTTCGATCGACTGAGATTGCGTCCGCACCCATTTGATCTGCCCTTGATCGATGCTTTCGTTCGATCACATGCCGAGAAGCTTGGTCCAACAGCACAGCATTGGGCTGATAGGCAGAAACCAGATGCGGGGACACAAAGTTACTTCGATCCTGAGCTGCTCGATGAGAGCAACTGGGCACAAGCGACGCTTTCCCGCCGCGCAGCACATCTGGAGCAGCAGCGCCGAAATGACGCGGATGCCGCTCGTGCTCTGGTTGGGTCCACCTGGGCGCAAGAAGATGCAGATGCTCGCTACCGTCTGCTGCAAGTCTTCCAAACCGGCTTAAGCATGGCCGACCAGCCATTCCTGAGCACACTGGAGAAGGATCGAGCACCGCGGGTACGAGCGCTTGCAGCGAGATTCCTGGCGCGGCTCGGTGCAGGAAAAGACAATCCGGCTTTGGGCGCATGCCTGGAACGAATCAAGCAAGGCCACAGCGGGTTAATTCGGAGGCGCACCGCCCTGCAACTTGAGCTTCCCGCGAACGTAAAGGACCAGGCTGCATCGCGCTGGATACTCCAAACGTTTACCGACGTATCGTTCGCTGAATTGGCAGACGCGTTCAAAATCACAGAAAGAGAATTGATTGAAGCGGCCGCAAAAGACGAGCCTTTGCTTCTTGCATTGGCTTTCATTGCTACGAGCGAGCGCCGTCTTGATCTGCTCGAACTTGTGGTCGCAAACCTGCCAAATGCGTGGGAACGCATGATTGAAAGCGGATTCGACACGTTGGGTACGATGACAGAATCAGAACGCCAGCGGTGGGAAGAGATTATTGTGAATCCCTATCGAAAAGACCTGCCGGCGACCTACTTTCTTTGGGATTGGCTGCATCGGATCACGGACACAGAGGCCCCGCCTGCAGTAATGTCGATCGTCCTCCATGCGAAATTGTTGATGAAGCTCCCTGAGCAAGAGCTCGGGAGCGCCTACTGGCTGGAAATGATCGCATCGATATGTCCGGCGGCACAGCGACAGGAACTTCGCGAGCAACTCGCGGAGTTCGATCAATCACAAACCGTTACCCCCATAGCACTGCTTGATATCCTTGATGGAATGGAGAACAACCGGCCCCATGCCTAAACAAGCTTCTGCCCAACAAGCTTCTGACCGAATCCGACTGAGCGCCGAAGAAGTGTATGCGAAAGAGCTATCTGCACTAGCGGCTGGAGACAAGCTTACTCGGCCTGCGAACTGGCGACTTTCGCCCAAGGCGATCGTGACCTACATTCTTGGCGGCAAGGCGACGGACGGCACTCCCATTTCAGCAAAGTACATTGGCAATCGTCGCCTGATCGAAACCGCCGTTGCGACACTCGCGACAGACCGCGCTCTCTTGCTGTTGGGGTTACCGGGAACAGCAAAGTCATGGGTATCTGAACACCTGGCGGCGGCCATTTCGGGATCCTCCCAGCGCATGATTCAGTGCACTGCAGGAACAGATGAAAACCATGTTCGATATGGCTGGAACTACGCGCTGCTGCTGGCCAAAGGACCGTCCCGCGAAGCTCTCGTCAAAACTCCGTTGGCGCAGGCGATGGAGGAAGGAAGTATCGTTCGCCTCGAAGAACTCACGCGCATGGGTTCGGATGTACAAGACACTCTGATCACGATCCTTTCCGAAAAGATCATGCCTATCCCTGAACTCAACGATGCGATCGAAGCAAAACGCGGGTTCAACGTAATCGCGACAGCTAACAATCGTGACAAAGGCGTGAATGATCTGTCGTCTGCACTCAAACGCCGGTTCAACGTTGTTGTGCTCCCATCTCCCGCTACGTTGGAAGAGGAAACCGGTATCGTCGTTAAGCGCGTTCTTGAAATCGGGTCGAGTCTTGAGCTACCACCCATCCGTCCCGCTGATGAAGAGTTAGTCAGAGTCGTGACCCTGTTCCGCGAGTTACGTGATGGCAAGACTTTGAACGGAAAGACGAAGCTCAAATCTCCCAGCGGGTCGCTCTCAACAGCCGAGGCGATTTCTGTAGGTATAAGCGCATGGGCATCCGCAGCACACTTCGGAGATGGAGTTATCACGGCGGAAAGTCTTGCTCCAAACGTGGTCGGTGCGGTGGTGAAAGATCCTGTGCAAGACACCGTCGCCTTACAGGAGTATCTCGAAAGCGTCGTGCGGACGCGCGACGGTTGGTCGGATCTTTACTCGGCAATTCGTGAGGTTCTCTAGTCAACCGATGCCTGCTCAAGCCGAAGAACGCGTGCACATTCTCGGGATACGTCATCACGGTCCCGGATCTGCTGCCTTGTTGCGGAAAGCGCTGGATGTGCTCGACCCAGCATGTGTCCTGGTGGAAGGACCTCCGGAAGGAGATGAACTGATTCAGTACATCGCCGACCCCGACTTAAAGCCGCCGGTTGCCATGTTGATGCATGCCGCGGACGAAGCGAGCCTTGCCTCGTTCATGCCGTTTGCTGAGTTCTCCCCTGAATGGCAGGCGATTCAATGGGCTCTGAAACACGAACGCCCGGTGCGGTTCATTGATTGCCCTGCCGCCATCTCACTCGCGTTACAGAAAGCCGCGCGAGAAAACCAGGAAAACGAGCCGCCTCAGCCACGAGCAGACGCGCTCGATTTGCTGGCCAGTGCAGCCGGGTACGAAGGCGGCGAGACCTTTTGGAATGGCCTGATCGAACAACATGGGACCAGCGGGCGAGAAGCCATCTCGGTATTCACGGCCATCGAGACCGCAATGACAGAGGCTCGTGCGGAGGAAGGCTTGAACCCACAAGCGCCGGATGAGGTATCGCGCAACAATCAGCGCGAGGCCTTTATGCGCACGAACATACGTGCAGCGCTCAAAGAGTGTGATGGAAAGTTGGCGGTTGTGACCGGCGCCTGGCACATCAGCGGACTTCGACAAGGGAACGCGGCAGATGACCGCGCACTCATTACAGACTTGCCCCGCATAAAGGTCGAAGCCACATGGGTACCGTGGACGGACAGCCGGCTCAGCGCATTCTCCGGGTACCGAGCAGGAGTGATTTCCCCGGGATGGTATCGCCATCTCTGGGCGCTCTACACGCGGAAGAAGCCGCCCAGCGCAGAGGAGTTTGCTTCGGTATGGCAGTCGCGTACTGCGTTCAAGCTTCGCGAAGAAGGTTACACGGCGCCTACGGCTTCCGCCATTGAGGCGGCTCGCCTGGCCCTCGGACTAGCAGCAATTCGGGATCTCCCGATGCCGGGCCTTGCTGAAATGCGTGAAGCATCGCTGGCTGCAATGTGCGACGGCAATCCGGTTCCGCTGGCGATGTTGGAGCGCAAGCTGTACATCGGAGAACGCGTGGGCGAGATCGGCGAGCGCGCCCACAAAATCCCCTTGCACGCGACCTCGCTGATTGGCAACGAAAGACGCGCCTGAAGCCGCAAGATCTGGAGTTGGAAATCAAACTTGATCTGCGTTTCGAGGCAGGCCTGCTGAAGTCAACACTCCTGCACCGCCTGAACTTGATCAATGTTCCGTGGGGCAAACTCACTGATGCTCAAGCGGGTCGAGGCACGTTCCGCGAGGTATGGGTCATCGAATGGAACCCGTCATATTCAGTATCTTTGGCGGAGGCGCTGGTTTATGGAGTCACCATTGAACAGGCCGCAGCCAATGCAACGCTGAAGAAAGCACGGGAAACAACTTCGATCACAGAGCTTGCTGTTCTCATCCAGAGCGCTCTTGTCGCGGACCTCCCAGAAACGGCGACTTCGTGCATTGAGCAACTTCAGGCCGTGGCCGTTAACTCCAGCGATATCACCGACCTGATGAACGCGGTCTCTCCTCTGGTGCGGGTGCTCCGCTACGGCACTGCGCGCCGGCTCCCTGAGGATGCGCTTCGCTCGTTGATCCTGTCGATCAGCGTGGAGATCAATGCCGGCGTTCGAATGGGATCGCGCGGGTTGGATGAAGAGACCACGGCCGCACGCATGGCTGCCATGGAAGCCTACGATGAGGCATTACGCCTATTGGGCGATGACGCGCTGACCTCTTTGTGGCGAACCGAGTTAGGCAGGATCGTGGGTGATGACCAGGTCACGTCGTCGATTGCTGGCCTCAGTCTTCGTCGTCTGCACGACGTGCGTGCCTGGGAGATGGAAACAGTCGCAACCGAGTTTGCGCGCCACACGGGCCCTCGTGAACCAAAGGAGTCGGGGGCTTTTCTTGAAGGCTTCTTACGAGGCGGATCGGAGGTGCTCCTGCAAGACGAGCTGCTATTGCAGCTCCTTGACGCATGGCTCTGCGAGCTCAGTGAAACGGACTTCACTGATTCTCTTCCACTCCTGCGCCGAAGTATGTCGGGCTTTGATGCAGTGGCGCGTCGCCGAGTGCTTGAGAAAGTTCAGCGCGGACGTCAACAACACCCATCCGCAGTGTCGCACATCGAAACTGAATCGAGCCCCGCTTTTGAAGCGGCCCTACCACTGCTCTATAAGATCCTCGGCC
This sequence comes from Terriglobia bacterium, assembly GCA_020072645.1. Classification (NCBI taxonomy): domain Bacteria; kingdom Pseudomonadati; phylum Acidobacteriota; class Terriglobia; species Terriglobia bacterium. Next base: position 247,062 of record JAIQGK010000009.1, on the reverse strand, counting down.
TTGGAGAGCCCGCATGATCTCTCAGAAAGAACGGTGGCGTCGCTGGCAACTCGCGCTTGGTATTGATCAGGAGCAGAACGAGCTATCAGACCGTGACAGGCGTCTCAATGCCGCTCTCTCGGCACTGTACGACAGCGGCAACGAGAAGCGCAGAGGTGGACTAGGCGCGTCTTCTCCGCGTGTAGCGAAATGGCTTGGAGATATCCGCGAGTTCTTCCCAACTCCGGTCGTGCAAATTGTCCAAAAGGATGCATTCGAGCGATTGAACTTGAAGGCTCTGATGCTCGAACCGGAATTCCTTTCGACCCTGGAGGCCGACGTCCATCTTGTCGCCGACCTCATCGCATTACGCGCTGCGATTCCAGGCAAGACTCTTGAAACCGCCCGACAGGTAGTGCGCAAAGTTGTGGACGACCTTATGCGCCGGCTCGAGCACAACACCCGCGAGACACTGAGAGGCGCACTCAACCGCTCTCAGCGTACTCGTAGACCTCGTCACGCCGACATCGATTGGCCGCGGACCATCAAGGCAAACCTGCGTCATTACCAACCGGAACATCGTACGATCGTTCCAGAGACGCTCGTTGGACACTCGCGGCACACGAAAACCCGCGCTGAACTCAACCACGTTATTTTGTGCGTCGACCAGTCTGGATCGATGGCGACCTCGGTTGTATATTCGTCCATTTTCGCTGCCGTCATGGCCTCGATCCCTGGACTTCCCACGAAGCTCGTCTGCTTCGATACATCCATCGTGGACCTAACCGATCAGCTCGCGGACCCCGTTGAGGTGCTCTTTGGAGTCCAACTCGGCGGTGGTACCGATATCAACTCAGCGCTCGCGTATTGTGAAAAGCAGGTTGAGGTCCCATCGAAGACTCATCTTGTCCTCATAACAGACCTATATGAAGGAGGCGATGCCAACTCGATGCTTGCCCGTGTGGCCGCTATCAAGCAGAGCGGTGTAAACCTCATCGTACTGCTCGCGCTTTCCGATTCAGGCCATCCCAGCTACGAAGCAAAACACGCCGAAGCAGTCGCGACCCTTGGGTGTCCGGTGTTCGCCTGCACTCCAGATCAGTTTTCCTCGATGATGGCGGCCGCGCTCACTAGAAAGGATTTACAGAGTTGGGCAGCTGAAGCAGACATTGCTCTTATCCGTGGGTCTTGAGCCCTAATGTTCGTTGATGCGCAGGAGAATTTGCGGCCAATGGATGAATGGCGACCAGCTACGGTCGAGGAGGGTAAGAAAATCGTGCGCAACCAGGACGAATTACCGCTTTGCGCTCAACGCCTGGATTGAAGGACGAGAATGCGCAGGAAATGTTGGCCCGGCCACTCCAATCGACTAGCTGACGTAAAATTGCTATTTCACACATGACTGTTGCAATTGTTCGTGTTTACGTGATTTCCGAGTAAGGGACATGTCGTTCATCCTAATTGCGAAAAACGGCGAAGAGATCAAGATCAACGCTTGGAACTGGCGTCCCGCGCTTGAGCTTCTGCGCGATGCCGAGATCATAGACAATGACCTCTTCGAGCGCATGGGAACGTATGGTTGCAAGGCCGAAGTGGATGCTGACACGGCCAGTCGAATTGGGGATTACATTGGAACTCGAGCGCTTGCGATGAAACCGGAACAGGGTGTCCTGGCGGATTTGACGGTCACAGATAGACCGAAAAAGACGCTGATTATCACCCCAGACACGAAGATCGATCAGATTGACGCGATTGATGTCTATTCGGCGAGCTACGAATGGCTTGTCACATTCTGTGATTTCAGCAGGACCTCCGGAGGCTTTGAAATGTTATAGAGACCGGCCGCGAAACTTGCATCGGTGACATAAAATCGCATTCTCAAGATCCTGAAAGGAACGACTCGTGGCACTTTATCCAGCACCCTATTCAGTCGTGCTCCATCGCACAAGAACGCCGTCGGCGAGTTGGACCAGTTCTCGCGCGCCCAAGTGGTGATGCATCGGCTGGAAGTTTTCTAAGTATCCGGTTCGCGAGCCGGTTTCCAGTTCCCACCTGGAAAGCCCGGTTTTGCCTGCCGAGTAAAGCCACTTACCGTCGCTGAAGAATTTGCCTGCCGGCGCGGCGAATGCTGTGATTTCTCTGGCCCACTGCCAATCGGAACGCCAGCGACGGCCAGCCCTCCCGGTCGAAGTTATGTCGAAAATCCTGGCGCCGTCGACGATTTCCGCGTCGTCATCTCCGATGCCTCCTATCGGAACCCTATTTTCATCGAGCCAAGCTATGCCGTGGTCCCAGTAATACTCACGAGCGCACACTATGTCACGGTGCAGGAGGGTGAAGGACAAGCAAGATTTGAGCCAGTTGCCGACCAAGCGCGGGTCGTCAAACAGATTTTTTCTTGGATCGCGCAAGACCGCAGCAGTTTCTCAGAAGTTTGCCATCGGCTTGAGAAAGCTGGTCAACTGACTGCTACCGGGAAGCGAACCTGGTCGTGGCAGGCTGTGTGGCACGTTCTGCAGAACCCAGCTTATCAGGGTCAGGCAGCATACGGGAAAACGCACATGACATCACGTGGAAAGGAGGCGGCCTGCGGGCAGCGCGTGGGCGCCCGTCGCAACCCCGGCGAAGCAATAGGCCAGTGGATACGGACCCAAAAGACTGGATATACGTCCCTGTTCCACCCTTGATCGACCCAGAGCTGTTTCGCGCGGCATACGCACAATTAGCGGAAAATCGGAGCCGTGCGCGACAAGGGCGGCGCAGGCCCGGCTACCTGTTGCAGGGCCTTACCTGCTGCGCCAAATGCGGATACGCATACTACGGGAAGACGATTCGCCAACTAGGCGCAGGTCGCTAGATGAAAGACTTCATTTATTACCGATGCAGCGGGTCCGACGGCTATAGGTTTGGCGGCGAAGCGATTTGCCCTAACAAACAAGTCCAGGGAAAGTTTCTGGAAACAGCCGTGTGGTAACAGCTCTGCGAATTGCTGAGAAGCCCTCGAACGTTGCAGCATGAGTATGAGAGCCGCCGCAGTGCGGAAGGTTCCTTGGAACGCATCGAGAATTTCAAAGCGCAACGCTGAAACTGCAGCATGCAATGGAGCGGTTGATCGACGGCTTCACTGAGAGTCTGATTGGCAAGGAACAGTTCGCTCTACGGATGGATAGAACTAGGCGCAGGATCTCCGACCTCGATGTCAAAATCAGGGCTGATACCGGGGAGGTTGGGCATTTAGAGAGCGTTCGATTGGCGATGAAACGCCTGCATGACTTGTCAGCAGCCATTGGTCACGATCTCTTTAACGCTGGTTGGCAGCGTAAAAGGGAGATCATCAGAACACTTGTACAACGGATTGAAATAGACACAGATGTCATTAAGCTCATTTTCCGCTTAACCCAAGAATGCCAGAGGCTCGGATGATGACTCGGTCGTGATCACGTTGCAGCGACTGTAATTGCTGCAGATAATCGCAGCACTTGTGTTTTCTGACAAAACATGGAAGATCTTCGTGTCAAACGGAGGCATCGATCTCACGCGCGACTATGCAACATTATCACCGGCGTGAAATCGCCGCTGAAAGCCATGTTGGAGCAAACGAAGACACGCAGGCCGGCAGTGAGTCCCAGACGAATTGACTTGTCGTGGGAGTCGCGAATGCCGATGGAGAACCGGTTATGCCGCGCGCGGCATAACCGGTTGAATGCCGATTCCCGGATTATGCCGACTGCCATTCTTGATGCTGCGATTGGGAGGGGCTCGACTCGCATCCTGAATCGGCATAATCAGAGGCCTTCCAGAAATGCAAGAAGTTGATCGTTGGGTCGGTATCGCACAAGCTTGATTCCCAGCGGCGGAATGCGCGAGAGTGCCTTCTCCTTCAAACGCATGTCCGCGTGGAGATACATCTGTGTTGTTCCACCGACTCGTGCCCCAGCCAGAGTGCGATCACAGAGCGGTCCACGCCGTGGTAGAGGAGATCCATGGCGGCACTATGCCGGAGGACATGCGGAGAAACGTTCTTCCGTTTAAGTGTGGGGCAGGTTTGTGCCACAAGATTCGTGTACTTCGCGATGAGACGCTCGACCGCATCCCGACTCAGTTTGCCACTACGGATGCTGGCAAAGACCGGGTCCTCGGGACGGCCTCGGCCTTCGCGCAGCCAGGCATCCAACATCCGCGCCGTTTCTGGAAGAAGCGTGTGCAACGCTGTTTTCGGCCTTTTCCGAGGCAGCGGACATGGGCTCCGGTGCCAAGCACAACATCTTGGCAGTTCAATCTGGTCAACTCGGAAACCCGCAGTCCGGTCTGAGCTGCGACTAAGAGCAGGGTCCGGTCCCGGCGCCCGATCCAAGTAGAAGGATTCGTCATGGCAAGTAAGGCATCGACTTCTTCCCGGCTGAGAAACTCGATTGGCCGCCGCTCGTAACGTTTGTTGGGTATGGCCAGGATGCGCTGGCAATGGCGTGCGCAGGCTCCTCTAAAGCCACATAGCGGAAGAAGGAGTGGATTGCTCCCAGCCGCACATTCCGAGTACGAGCGCTGTTTTTCCGCGTACGTTCCAGATGTTCAAGAAAAAGACCAATGAAAGGGGCATCGAGATTTTCGATGCGGAGTTGGGAAGGCATTTTCCCGAGTCGTTCTTTAGCAAACTGGAGAAGCAGACGGAAGCAATCGCGATATCCCGCGATGGTGTGTGGACTCGCCTGCTGTTGCCGAAGTAGACGATCGGTAGAGAAAGATTGAAGAAGACTGGGGAAGGCGGCGGCAATCACCGTGGCACCTCCCGTGGGATCAGCCGCTCGGTAGCCAACTGAAGAAGCTCAGACTGCTTCGAGATACCAGTAGGTATCGTTCACGTGAACGAGCCCGAGATAGGTGCTCAGCTTGGGCAGTTTCCGTTCCACATCGAGGCCGGCGCGATACCACTGGATCAAAGTGCGTGTGGCGAATCGATGTCGCAGGTCATGGAGCCGTGGACCACTGCCGTGATGCTTGGCTGGTAGACGCAGGCCGACGCGCTGCGATACCTTGGCAAAGTTGTATTGCGCTGTTTTAGCGGGAATGCGTCTGCCGCGCTCGGAGAGGAAAAACGCTGGTGTGGATGTCGCGGAAAAGAGGAGATCTCGGGCTTCTGCGTATTTCCTCAGGGTTACAACGGTGGTCGGATGAACCGGCACATAACGCGATTTTCTGAACTTCGTCCGCCGGATGTGAAGGATTCCACGATCGAGGTCGACATCGGGCCAGGTCCAGACTAAGGGCCTCGTTGATCCGGATTCCGCTGGCCACCAACAGGCCGAAAAGAGCTGTAAACGTACGGGCTCGGAGCCCCTTGGACGAGGGGAGTTGCTGGGTTTGCCGAAGGATTGCTTATATTTCTTCATCGCTATAAATATGAGGCGGCTTACGTCGGCGTCGGAATGGGAGGAGGCCGGCGGAGGGAATCTCGGTGCGGGGATCTATAGCGCTATACCAGATCGCGAAGCGTCGCACCATGCCCAAACGCGAGGCCCAGCGAAAAGGATCTACCCCTGTGGGCTGAGTCGCCCAACGAAGCGCCGGCGTCGTGGTGATGCGTGATGCGCGTTCGGTTCGCAGAAACGCGACAAACTTTCGCAGCAAGCTCGCGGGTTGCCGGAGCTGGGACCCGAGGCTGCGGCGGATGCCGATGTAATCTTCCAATGCGCGTTCCAGCCGGTTCATTGTTCGCCTCCCGCCGGCCAGGGGTGAGCCAGTGAGCGCAAACCATTGAAGTCAACCTTGGCATATATCTCCGTTGTACCCAGGTTTCGATGGCGAAGGACCTCGCCAATCTCTCCCATCGTCGCCCCTGAACGGAGCATCGCGGTCGAAAGGCTATGACGAAATATGTGAGCACCCTTAGAAGGAGGATGCAGGTTTGCACGCTCGATCGCGGAACGAACAATCGTCGGCAATGTCGCACAAGCGGCGAATCCACGGTGTGGGGCATTCATGCGAACGAATACCCGTCGTGATTGGCATGCTGGCCGGTCCCGGCGCAGATAGGATGCCAGAGCCTTGGCCCACATCGTTCGGCAGCGGCATCCGATCGTGACGCAGCCCTTTACCGCCGATCAGGATTTCACCAGCCCTCCAGTCAATGTCATCGAGCTGAAGGGAGACGACCTCGCCGGCGCGAAGGCCGAGACGGGCAAGCATAATAAGGATGACGTAGTCACGCCGGCCACTAGCAGTTCGGCGGTTGCAGGCTCCTAACACACGCTGAACTTCTTCCGGAGTCAGGTGCTTGGGCACGGTGGCCTGTCGCCAATCCGGCACTGATGGTACTGAAGCCGCTAAATCCGTCCCGATTTCTCCTTTCTGAAGCAGGAAACGGAAGAAAGAGCGGAAAGCCGTTGTCATCAGCTGTGCTCTCTTGATGCTGAGGCTCCGGCAATGCCGTAGAACAAAATCGAAAATGTCTCGGGCTCTTAACGCCTCGAGAACCAGTGGGCTTCGTTGGAATCGCTCGACAAGAAACTTCCGCGCATAGGACTGATATTCCCGGATCGTGACGGGGATAACAACTCGATCGTGTGGTTTGAACTGTTGAGAACTGAAAAGCCAAGCACCGTCTGGTGATCTCGTTCCGTGGATGCTCCTACGGCCGCAAGTAGAGCTAAAGAAAATGCGTGAGAACTGATGAGAGAGCGGCTCCTAAAAAATTTCCGCTTAACAAAATAAATTCGCTACTTCACTTTATTCGTTTCTTCAAAACGCTTCGCTATTTTGTTGCGTCCGCTCTTGCTGCGCGACTATAAAGCTAGAGACGGGCCACGCCAGTGCTATGAACACCGGCGCGCCCTGACCACAAATCACCTTCACTAGAAAGGCGACCTATGGCTGCCCCTGATTTTAGCAGTGTCCCTAATTCCAGCGGTGTATCCAAACCGCACGTCTACGATCTCCTTAACCGTCTTAACGCAGCATACGCCCGCGTCCACCGCAACATGGAAGCGTTGGAGCAGGTCGGCATTTTTGATCCGCTCATGATGCAGTCCCTCAACCGCCAGCATGAGAAGCTTCGCGCAGGCGCCAATTACCATCTGCTTGGGGCCATGCGCCGCATTGAAGAACGCGACCGCGAGCGATTCTCACAGCCACCGAATGAGGAAATCCCAAACCCCTAAACAACACGACCCGCCGCGAGGCGGGTTTGTTGTTTTGCTGGAAAGCGGATCGCTGCTGCTACTCGTTTACCAACTTCCAAGTTGCATCAGGATCGTATTCCTTGATCTCGGGTGCGACCTTTGCCGTGTCTGCACCGAGATTTTTCTGGTAGACGCGTCCCTGCTGATTCACGATGAAAGTCATTACACCCGAGCTGCCCCATTTGTCGGGATAGGCAATCAAAGCGTAGCCGGCAATCATGTTTCCGTTGATGACGTAGTCATATTTTCCGCCGGGCGCGTGCGGGCCCTGGCTCTTGATAATCCTGAAATAGTATCCGTGATAAGGAGTACGCTGGCGGGGAGCGGCTTTCTCTTTCTCTGTAGTGGCGGCAGCTCTAGGCTTGCCGGTGTTTGTGTAACCTTCAAGACGCGCAGCCGCGACCAGCTCGCCCATGGGGCTGGGCTTCTCGCCTTCAACGGTTTCCCAGTAGAGCCCATCTTTTTGTCCGGGAGAGCTGGCAAATTTCTGCGCATATTCGGCTACGCCATCATTATCGTGATCGCGCTCAGTGAAATATTCCCACTGCGCCAGCACGTAGGCGCGGCAGGTGGCGATAGCGGAGAGTTCGTTTTCTCCGATGCGCCGATTTAGTATTTCTTCAGTACCGGCTGCGGTGTCAAAGCGCCACTTATCGCCTTGCTTGACGATTGGAATGGGAAACGGCCAGTTATCCGCGCCAACGGTGAGCGTGACCTTGTCTCCGTCGGGCGCAGGCTCAAGCTTGGCAGACTGATCAAGAGCGGCGACGAACTGGTCCAGTTCGCGATTGTCCTGGACAGGATCACCGGAGAGCAGCTTGTCATTTCCCGGCCCAAATATCTCTCCCAACGCTGCGCGGTCTTTGGCTTTGACCGCGTCCACCAGGGCTTGTTTGGCATCTTCAGGACTGGCGAACAGGCTCTGCTTGCTTTCCGCGTAGTTTGCGGCGATGGCCGGCAAAGCTGTAGCCATCAGCAGAACAAGACCGAGAAAAAATAATGAATATAAATTTGCGGAGCGTGAGACAGTTAGTTGTTTCTCCATCATAAGTGCAGCCCTTTCATATCTCTGATAGTTGATGTGTCCTGGCTGTTTCATTACCGCCCCCTGCCGCGTGGCTGGCCTTGCTGGCCGTGCTGTTGAGCTGGAGCCTGCTGCCGCGGAGCTTGCGGAGCCTGCTGCACTGGATGACTCTGTTGCTGGCGGCTTTGCTGGCCGCGCTGGCTGGACGCTCGGGGATCGAAAGAACCACCGCCTCCACCACCACCCTTGAAGACAGATGGCGGCTGGCGCTGCACGTCCGGCTGCCGTGGTTGCGGCGGTGCTGGATTTGTCCTGGGAACCTGCGCGGGAAGAGTCGTGTGTGGAACTTGTTGCTGAATATCAGGGCGGCGTCCTTCAGGTCGAGGAATGTTGGGTTGCTGGACCTGTGGTTGCTGGACCTGCGGCCGCTGAACTTGCGGTTGCTGAATGTCAGGCCGATGAGTTTCAGGTCGAGGAATGTTTGGTTGCTGAACCTGTGGTTGCTGGACCTGCGGAGTCTCACGACGGCGGTCTTCAGGTCGAGGAATGTTTGGTTGTTGAACCTGCGGTTGTTGAACCTGCGGGGTTTCACGACGGCGGTCTTCAGGTCGAGGAATGTTTGGTTGCTGAACCTGCGGTTGCTGGACCTGCGGAGTCTCACGACGGCGGTCTTCAGGTCGAGGAATGTTTGGTTGCTGAACCTGCGGTTGAGGCTCTTGCGTGCGTCCGCGATGAGATTCAATGTGAGGATCATTGGGATCGATGGTGCGGCGAATTATTTTGTTGTCAGGGTGCTGATTGCCCGGACTTACCGGCGCGGGGCGGGGGCCGGCGTTGGTTCGCTGACCGGCATCGGTGCGCGGGCGGCGCACATTGTTGTAATCCACGCCACGATGGACGCTGTTGTAGCGGTCCAGCGCGCCATAGTTAACGTGCCGATCAAGGACGTGACGGTTTGGCGCCACGTTGCGATATCTATCGTTGACGTAAATGTTGTTGATATGGATGTGAGAGCGCGAACGCGCGATCCAAACCGGGCCGCCGCCTCCCCAGCCATGATAAAAGACGCGATGATGACCCCAGTCGCAATCATGATTGAGCCATGCGCCAATGAGAAACCCCGTGCCGAACCAGAGAGCAGAGCTGACATAGTATCCCGGGTACGAGGCAAAGATGACTGCCGGATCATAGTATGGGACATAGATATATTCCGGTTGTTCCGGATAAATATAAAGATAGCCGTCGGTCTCAACGATTTGCTGCTGCGGCGAGCTGACCAGATATCCGCGGGAGCGGGCCTGCCTGCGCAGGCGCTGCACGGCATCCATGAGATCAGAAGACTGGTTGACGTAGGCCTGGCCGAGCGAAGTGGTCCAATCGATTTTGTCAGCCATCATGGAAAGCACGGTGGGATAGTGCGCCACGGCTTTCACGCTTACATCCCAGGGCGCAGAATCAATGGCGTATCCGGCGCCATAAGCGCGGACGGTGCGGGCCGCTTCATCAATCTGGTCAGGAAAAGTTGCTGCCAGCAAGACCTGCGCGAGCAGCGGATCAGGATACAGCGCAATGGGCGCAACCAGGTTCTCCAGTTGGTCGGCTGAGAAATAGGTTTCGTATCCCTGGTCATATCCTTCGTCCTGGGGCGATAGCGCGTTCGCAAGTGGCCGCGCCCCGGCGGAAGGAACCGCGAATGTGATTGCGAAGATAAGTAAGAATGCCAAAAATTTCTTCATGCCCAAATCCTTCCCTGGTACGCAAACTCTGGCCATGACGAGCCTGACAGACGGACGCCAAGACATTACGAGTGTGACATCAGGATCGCGCACGATCTGTGATGTGGCTCACATTTAGTGGCTGTGCAATTTTGCACATCCCGCGCATGCGATGATGGCTGCGTGCTCGATAACGCGCAGGTAATGCGCAGTTTTGCAAAAGTGCGGATGCGTAGTGGGAGAAAGCGGCGGCTCGATTACAATATCGCTTCCGAAAAAAAAGGAGATCGCCATGCGCGCGGTGCTGTGCAAAGAATGGGGTGGTCCAGAAAAACTGGTGGTTGAAGATGTACCTTCGCCAGCGATTAAAAATGGCGCGGTGCGGATTGCCGTGCAAGCCGCCGGTATCAATTTTGCCGACCTTCTGCTGATCTCCGGCCAATACCAGGAGAAACCCGCGTTTCCGTTTACGCCCGGCATGGAATGTTCCGGCACGGTCACTGAAGTGGGCGCGGGCGTGAGCAGCTTGCGCGTTGGCGATCGGGTAATGGCGCTGACCGGTACAGGCGCGTTTGCGGAAGAGGTTGTGGTTGACGCGGGCCGCGTATACAAAATTCCTGACTCCATGGATTTCATTTCCGCCGCGGGATTTCCCGTGACGTATGGCACGTCGCACGGCGCGTTTGACTGGCGCGCGCATCTCCAGTCCGGCGAATGGCTGCTGGTCTTTGGCGCCGCTGGTGGCGTTGGGCTCACAGCAGTCGAAATTGGCAAAGCCATGGGCGCGCATGTGATTGCGTGCGCCAATGGCCCGGAAAAACTTGCTATCGCCAAAGAGCACGGCGCGGACCACCTGATTGACTATTCGCGGGAAGACATCCGCGAGCGGGTGAAGGCCATTACGGGCGGCCATAATGCCGATGTGATCTATGATCCGGTGGGCGGCGACGCGTTTGACGCCGGCCTGCGCTCGATCGCATGGTGCGGACGCATCATTATTATCGGTTTCACTTCCGGACGCATTCCCCAGATTCCCGCCAATATCGTGCTGGTCAAGAACATTGACGTAATCGGCTTTTACTGGGGATCGCATCAGCCGCGCAAGCCGGAGCTTCTGCGCGACTCCTACAGCAAACTGCTGCGCTGGTTTGAAGAAGGCAAACTCAAGCCACACGTCTCGCAACACTTGGACCTCAAGGATGCCGCCTCGGCCATGGAACTGCTGCGGCAACGCAAGTCGACAGGCAAAGTGGTGCTGACGACGGGCAGAGTCTGACACGAGAGAGCTAATTTCGGATTTCTGTAGCATTCGCGGCGATCCCGCGAGTACTACGGCGTTGCTTGTGATCTGTGTCACTGTCTGCGATCATCACCTCCATTTACATTGGGCTCAAGGAATAAGAGCCCGTGCATGTAGAACTCAAACTTACTGACATTCTGTTCGGCTGCTGGCACAGGCGACTCAGCTTTCCCTTTTCACCCAGGCCCGGCGAACCCAGACCTGCTGCCGCATGGCAAACGGGAACGTATGTTACCTGCCTGAAGTGCGGCAAACAGTTTGCCTTTGACTGGGATGAACTTCGGATCGTTCAGCGCACGTCAAAGCCGACACATCGGCAGCCCATAGCGGAGCCAGGAAGACATTATTGATCGTGATCAGTGATCATCGATCATTGATCGAGAGCCCATCTTTTCCTGCGCACCCGTCCTGATGTGCTCCGGCCGGAATCCAATGCCAACCACGCGCGCGGGGAAGCGGCGAAGGTAGGGAAATCGACGGAACAATTTTAGAAACCAGGGAAGCGATATGGGTTTTGTCGCGCCCAGTACGCGCCTGATCACGTTGTTCTGTATCACCAGTTGCATGCGTTGCGTGGCCCGTGTTGGAAACATCCGTCGGCGCTGCACTGCCTGAAGATCTTCGACAGAAGGAGTTCCTTGCCGCAGCTTGCTGCTTAGGATATTCGCGGCAGCCACTGCGTCCTGAATGGCCAGGTTGATTCCAACACCTCCAATCGGCGACATGGCATGCGCCGCATCGCCAATGCACAACAACCCCGGACGAAACCAGCGCGCCAGCCGGTCCACCGCCACAGTAAGCAGGCTTATATCTTTCCAGTCTCGCAATTCCTCCACGCGGTCGCGGAGAAACGGAGACAGTGCGGCAATCTCTTCGCGGAAAGCGGTTAGCCCCTTGCTCTTGATCTCTTCACCCCGGCCCTTGGGAATCACGTACGCGCACTGCCAGTAATCTTCACGGTCCAGCATTACAAAGATCTTGCCGGGTTCCACGTGGCCAAAAGTCTGCGCCGGATCGGTAGAGCGCCGGCTCAAGCGCATCCAGAAGACATCCATGGGCGCGCCCAGGTCGATGACCTGCAACCTGGCGCGTTCACGCACCACAGAATGGCGGCCGTCTGCGCCGACTGTAAGATCCGCGCGAATCTCCATCACGCCTGTGGGCGTCTTCGCAACCACGCCCGCGATTGCGCCGTTGTCTTCTAGCAGATCAACCACCTCAGTCTGCATCATGAGGCGGAAAGCCGGATACTGCCGCGCATGTTCGACAATAAAGTTCAGGAAGTCCCACTGCGGCATGAGCGCCAGGAACTTGCAATGGGTTGGCAGGTGGCGGAAATCGGCGATGGTCACCATCTCCTTGCCCACCTGTCCGCCCAGTTCAAGTATTTCCTGATGCGGACGCTTGAGAAAATCTTCCAGAATCCCCAGCTCATACATCAGTTCCAGCGTTGAAGGATGAATGGTGTCACCGCGGAAATCACGCAGAAAATCCGCATGCTTTTCCAGCACACATACATCCACGCCCGCTCTGGCCAGAAGAAAGCCCAGCATCATGCCGGCTGGTCCTCCTCCGGCAATGCAGCAACGAGTGTGGATGGGGTCGGTCATTCGAGGGACTCATGATCATGGTAGTGATCAGAGACAACGTCAATCAAACCTCCTGGCGTTCCGGGATGTGCCTGTGCGGCTAAGCCTTGCAGATCCATGAGGTTGCGCGTTTTATTTGAACACGTTCATATTTTCATTGACTTCCAAATTTACGTGCGGCATATTATGAACATGTTCAAATTCGGGCAGCGTTGATGGCCAAAAACCCCCAGATGGCACAGCGAAGTTGCAAATCATCAGCGGAAGGAATGAACCATGGATAAGCGGAAATTGGGCTGGCTTATTGCAATCGCAGGCGCAGTGGTGGCAAGCGTGTGGTACCGGGTGACGGTGTTTGAACGGCTGGAACAGACCTCGGCGCTTTTTATCGGGATTCCCGCACTGATCGCTGCTCTTTGCGTGCTGACGCCGAAGCCGGCCAGCGCTACGGGAACGGCATTGAAATCTGTGACGCTTTTCATCGGCATTTCCGGCGTGTTTCTTGGCGAAGGGCTCATTTGCATCCTGATGGCATCACCGCTCTTTTATTTGGTCGCCATCATCATTGGCATTGCGCGTGACCGGGCCGATAAACAGTCCACCATCGTTTCCTGCGTGCTTATTCTGACGATGGTTCCAATCAGCAGTGAAGGCACTCGTCCGGGCTTATCTTTCAGCCGCGAGGAAACGGTAACCGCGGAGCGCATGCTTGTTGCAACGCCAGAACAGGTGAATGCAGCGCTTGCCGCTCCGCCAAAGACCAACAGCACTCTTCCACTGTATCTGCGGATGGGCTTCCCCAGACCTGTGAGCGCAAACATTCAGGGAACTGCGGTAGGCGCGCGCGAAACCATTCACTTTGCCGGAGGGGAAGGCAAGCCGGGCGATCTGGTGCTGGAAGTTGCTGAGCACACGGACAGGCGGTTGCGTTGGCGTTCCATTTCAGACACCAGCCATGTGGCGCATTGGCTGAAGTGGAAAGAGTCCACTGTTGAGTGGGCAGCCGTGGATGCTTCCCACACACGCGTGCGATGGACATTGCACTATCGGCGCCTTCTGGATCCGGCCTGGTACTTTGGCCCGTGGGAACGCTACGCAACGCGCCTGGCGGCGGACCAGCTGATTCAAGATGCAGCTACGCCGAGGTGAACATTGAATCGCACATTCATCATTCGGGCAATCTCGCTGTATGTTCCGCTTGTGTCTGCGCTGGCGCTTTGGAACTGGCGCAAGCCGGCGCAGCGAGAGGCCACAGGCGCTCTGCTGGCAACCGCGTGGAACCTGCCTGCGCTGCTCGGGGTGAACCTGATGGCAATGCATTTCGGCTGGTGGAGTTTCAGCGTGAACGGCGGCACCTTGTTCGGAATGCCCGTGGACCTCTGGATCGGATGGTCAGCTTTCTGGGGGACTGCGGCCGGGTTGCTGTTTCGCTATACACCTCTATGGATCGTGGCCATAGTACTGGGAATCGCCGACCTGGTCCTGATGCCGATGTGCGCTCCTGTGGTGATGCTGGGAAAGAGATGGTTGATCGGTGAATGCATTGCTTTGTCCGTATGTGTGGCCCCTGGCCTTTTGCTGGCCCGCTGGACACGCGATTGCCGCAGCGTGAAGCGACGGGCACTCCTGCAGACAGTGTGCTTCAGCGGTTTGTTCCTTCTTTCAACCGTGGCGGTGGCCAACGCCTCAGAAAGACTTGAGCGGTTGGCGCACATCACGTCACTCCATCTACATTTGCTGGCGATAGCAATCTTTCTGGCCGCGCTGCCCGGTGTCAGTGCGGTGCAGGAGTTTGCTAAAGTCGGGCAGGGAACGCCACTGCCTTTTGATCCACCACAGCAACTGGTGCGCAGCGGTATTTACCGTTACATTGCCAATCCCATGCAGAGTTCCACAGCGCTGTTGCTGATTGTGATGGCTATTGGGCTAAGGCTCCCATGGCTGCTGCTGGGATCTCTGGTTTCCATTGTGTACAGCGCCGGCCTGGCACACTGGGACGAAGACAGTGATTTGCGACAGCGCTATGGTCAAAGCTTTCTTGACTATCGCAGGCAGGTACGAAACTGGCTGCCGCGGTGGCGTCCTGCAATTAACCAGCCGGCGCGCATTTATCTTGCAGAAGATTGCTTCAAGTGTTCCCAGATGGCGGCCTTCCTGAAAAGCTTGACGCCTATTGGGCTGGAGGTTGTTGCGGCTGAAGACCATCCACGGCGCAATCTGGAGAGGATGACCTACGAATCAGACGCAGTTGAAGACGATGGGCTGGCTGCGCTGGCGCGGGCCATGGAGCATGTGAATCTTGGTTATGCATTAGCCGGTATGGCCTTGCGACTTCCCGGCATCAACGCCGCATTACAGGCAATTGTTGATGCAAGCGGCGGAGGGCCAATGCCGGTTAGACGCAGGAGTTGTGAGATTCCGGCGCCGAGGATCCAAAAGACTGCTAAGTAATCGTTCGCACCTTACCGAATCCGATGATGGAAGATCAAATCCCCTCAAGTTTTGCGCGCTCCGCTTCGCTGCGCGCGGGCCGTCGGCAGAGTGGAAAGGACTTGTTTTTCAGATTTTCGGCCCGACTGAAGTCGGGCCCTGACACTTGTGTCGCGGTGGAGACGCATTGTGATCAGGACGCATTTGGGTGTCGCCGCATAACCCAACAGGAAGAAGACCGCGCGTTTGGTGTGGCCGCCTACGGGGCTCCTCTTCTGCTCTAAAAATCGACCCAGGCTTACGCTTCACAGCTAGACTGTTTCGCGACTCCGGGCTGAATCGTCGCTGGTTCTGGCGATTTCGTGTGCTGAAATTGCTGATCCCATAGAATGTTGATCGCTTTTTAACGGCTATTGGCAGGATTGACCTCGTAGTGTGGGGGGAACCGAATCGCGCTATTTTTTCTCAAAATCCATCACTTTTCTATTGCTTTGTTCGCCCTATATTTGCTATATTGTGAGGGTACTTCAGCCGGGAGCGGCGTCGGCGGGAGGAGCAGCAAGCGACAAAGGCTTGCTGGCCGGGGAAACCCGAAACGGCCTGCAACTCTGTGGTCTGTGGCCTACCGTTTGGGTCCCAGTTACCGCGGCCCCTTAGGACCTGAAGTGTGAGCCGGCTGAGGCTTCATTTCGGAATGAAAAAGCTCCTTTGGTAGGGGGCCGTGGTGTGCGAAAAAGCAGCTAGCAGCTAAGCAATTAGCAACTGGCAATTAGCTTTTGTGTTTCAGATTCATTCATCCCTTCTATTTGGTATTTAGTAATTGGTATTTGGTAACGGACAGGCACGAGTCCTTGTGAATATCTGTCCGCGCACACGTGAGTGAGCTCCGTGTAAATTCATAATCCAAGCAGGCGAGGGCTTCTCAATCCCATTAAGCAAAATCGGGCATTGATAGGACCCTAGCTTGCGCTCTACGTTGTCCGAACAAACCCAAATGCACACAACAGGCAAGAGTGCCTGTGCCGTAGTACAGCACGCACCGAGGGCGGCTGCGCTCCATATAGCCCGTTTAACGAAATCACGTCCGCTCGTCCAGCAATAGCAAATTGCAAATTTTAAAAACCTGAAGTCACCCAAGCAGCATTCAGCAACCAGCAAATAAGACCACAGTTTTGAAAAATCTAAAGCCACCCAAAAACCTGGGTGGCTTTTTTATTGGGAGAAGAAGATGACCAATCAAAAAGCAAACAGGAAGATACGCAAACCGGGCAAGACGAAAGAAGAGATTATGTCCGCCATTACCAGGTGCGCAGAAAAGCTGGGACGCGTGCCGAGCCTTACAGATCTGCAAAGGACGAGCAAGGTGAGTGAATCGGCCATTAGAAAGCACTTTGGCAAGTACAGCTGGGCCCTCCGAGACTGCAAGCTTAGGACCGAAGGAGACAGCCGGAAGGCGGACATGCCGGATTTGTTTCGAGACTGGGCTACCGTAGCAAGACAGCTAAAGAAGATCCCCAGCGTGTTGGAATACACCCACCTTGGCAACTACAGTGAAACGCCACTGAGAATGCGTTTTGGAAGTTGGAAACACGTCCCATACGGATTGAAACAATATGCAGAGAAGCACGGACTGGCAGAGGAATGGAAGGACATCCTGGAACTGATTACGGCGAATGACAAAAAAGCCGAGGGATCCATGATGCAAGAGCAGGGGGAACAATCCTTGAAGCGGTGGAAGGCGCTAATTGACAGGCCATTATATGGAGCCCCGATGAAGCCTTGCGCGCTGGCGTATTGTCCGACGAATGAGGCGGGGGTGCTGTTTCTATTTGGTTCCCTGGCGGTGGAACTGGGTTTTATGGTGACAGGTCTGCAAGCGGCGTTTCCGGATTGCGAAGCGATGCGCCGCGTGGAGGGCGGAAAATGGCAGCCGATATGGATTGAATTTGAATATCAAAGCCGCAATTTTCTGCAACATCTGCACGATCCGAATGGATGCGACCTGATTGTGTGCTGGGAGCATAACTGGCCGGAGTGTCCCATTGAGGTGATTGAGCTGAGATCGCTGATGGGACACTAGGGAGATTGCCAAAATGAAAAGCAAAAAGGTTTGTCCGCAGATTAACGCGGATGAGCGTGGATAACGCCAAAATCCTTGAAACACAGAGGAACGGAGGAAGCGGAGGAACTCTTGTAACGGATGACACGATCAGCAGGACCTGCGGTGCGAGGTGAGAATCTTTTCTCCCCGCACCGTGTTCTAATACTCCTTGATGAAATTCTTGCTCGCCCTCGCGCTGTTGCTCGTGTTGCCGCTGTCTCTTGCCGCACAATCTCCGCCCCGCATCTTTTTCTCTGACCTTGAAAGCGGCCCCAACGTTGGCGGACAGAAAAATCTGGGCGTCTGGGTGACGATCTGGGGCAAGGGCTTTGGCGCGGAGCGCGGCGCTTCAACAATAACAATCGGCGGCGGCGCGGCGGCGGACTATCCTATATGGTCTGATACGAAGATCACCTTTCAACTGGGGCCTGCGGCGAAGACGGGCCCGATCGTCGTGAACGTGAAAGGGAAGAGTGGCGACGGCGCAAGCAACGGTCTGCCTTTCACTGTCCGCGCGGGAAAGATTTATTTCGTCGCGGTGAATGGCAGTGACCGGCGCAATGGAAGCGTTCAATCGCCGTGGAAAACGATTGTCCATGCCAAGGACCGCATGTCCGCGGGCGACGTGACTTATATAAAAGACGGCGTGGCGCAAACTTCTGAAGACCACTTTACCGCGTACATGAGCATGGACCGCGATGGCGGCAACAACTCCGGCAAAGCGGGCGCGCCCAAGGCGCTGGTGGCGTATCCGGGAGCGCGCGCGACGATTGGCAAAGCGTACGGCCTGGACTATGGCATTCGCACGCCGAACATTCAGGCGCGCGAGGATTACTGGGTGATCTCGCAACTGCATATCATCGGCGGCAAGCAGGCGATTGATATGGGTGGCGCGGGCTGGAAGATTGTTGGCAATGACATTGAATGTCCCGGCGGCGATGGCCAGGTGGGATGCGTGCAAGCGAGCGGCGCCAGCGGCATAAAGTTTTATGGGAATGAAGTGCACAATGCCGGCGCGGGACCGGTGGCGTCAAAGTTTTATCACGCGGTGTATTTCAGCACGGACTCCAACCACATTGACGTTGGCTGGAACCATATTCATGACAACATGACGTGCCGCGCCGTGCAGTTCCATTCGTCGCCGCTGTGCCGCCCGGATTGCGGCGCGCGCGACCAGACAGGCCATGACCAGTTTGATCTTCACGTGCATGACAACCTTATCCATGGCGATAGCTGCAACGGAATAAACTTTGCCACCGTCGATCCCAGCAAAGGCCCGGTGGAGGCGTATAACAACGTGATCTATCACGTTGGCGTGGCCGATCCTAAAGATGGCGGCGGCGCTTTTTCCTGTATCTATGTTGCGGGCATCACGAACACCGGCCCTGTGGGCACAGGCGCCGTGGAAGTATTCAACAATACTTTGTACGACTGCGCAGCCAATCGCTCGCGAAACTCTGACGGTTCACGCGGCGCGTTTAGCGTGGGGGCCGCGCCGGCGGGATTGACGCTCCGTCTGCGCAATAACATTGTGTATCAGCTGCCCGGAGAAGTTTATCTTGACGGCAACAAAGCGCAGATTACCGGCGAGAAAAATCTGTGGTTCGGAGCAGGGAACGCGCCGGGGCAGACCGCTGCAAACATAAACGCCGATCCGCAATTCATCGATCTGGGAAAATTTGATTTCCATTTGCGCGGCGCCAGCCCGGCACGCGATGCGGGCGCAACCGTGCTGCCGAATAATCCATTTGATCTGAGCAAGGGCGGCGCGACGGATAAAGATGGTGTGGAGCGTCCGCAAGGAAAGGCATTTGACCTGGGCGCGTATGAAGCGCCGGAGTAAAAAGTATTTTGTGTTTGGCGACGCTACTCTGTCGCGTTGCCGGCGGCCAGGCGAAGCAGTCCACGAAACTTTTCTGTCTGCTCCTGGTCTTCTTTGGTATCGTGCGCGAACTCAATCCCGTAATTGTAGCCGCGGCGATGGCGCACCAGGCCCCGCGCGCGAACAGGTCCAGCGGCAAACGGCGGCGTAAACTCAATCAGCACTTCGTCGCCCGTCTTGAGCTCCATGCCGGCAAACACCAGAACGCCTCCCTCCGACATGTCATTTCCACGGCCGGCCATTATTTTTGTTGTGCCGTCCTTGGTATGAATAAGTCGAATAGGAAGATTGAGCCGGTACCGCTGCCAGCGTCTGAAAACCGCTCTTTCTGGAGACACCTTGCCACCCGGGACCGAACGTAAGCGCGCTTGCGTTGCCATACACGGATGATATCCGTAGAAATTCCAGAGTAGAAGGTTACCGAGGTATCAAGCTTAACTACTATTTCCACAGGAAATACGGGGTTACACCTTAGCCGCCGAACCAACCCCGCTCTGCTCAAGGCTGGCTCATGGCGCAAAAAATGGCTGGCCAATCACGGCCAGCCCATCGAAAGAGAGGAAGCTACAAGGGCCCAAAACTTTAGCAGCGCACGATCTTAGCGCTCTGAATGCCTTTCGTCGCGTTGCGCGTGTCCACCACAAGGTTCGCTTCAGCCACAATCTGCGCGTAATCGTACGACGAATGGTCTGTCACGATGACTACGGCGTCATATTGGCCAAGATTTTCCAGTGGCGTGTTTTTCATTTCCAGATTGTATTTGCGGCCGCGTCCCACGTATTCAAAGAACGGATCGTTATAGCTGACCTTTGCGCCTTCTTTCTGCAGCAGCTCAATAATCGTCAGTGACGGCGACTCGCGCAGATCGTCAATGTCCTTCTTATAAGCCACGCCCAGCACCAGGACGTTTGCTCCGTTCAGGCTCTTGCGCTGCGTGTTCAGCGCCGCCGCGGTCGAAGCCACGCAGTGATACGGCATGTTCAGGTTGATCTCTCCGGCCAGCTCAATGAACCGCGTATGGAAGTCATACTCCTTGGCTTTCCATGAGAGATAAAAAGGATCAATCGGAATGCAGTGTCCGCCCAGTCCCGGCCCCGGATAAAACGGCTGGAACCCAAACGGCTTGGTTGAAGCCGCTGCAATCACTTCCCAAATATCGATTCCCATGCGCAGGCTCAGCAACTTAAGTTCATTCACCAGTGCAATGTTCACGCACCGATAGATATTTTCCAGCAGCTTCGTCATCTCCGCCGCCGCCGGCGTTGAGACCGGAACGGTCTTGTGAAAGATGGTGCCATACATCTGGCGACCAAACTCAGTCGCCTTCTTGTTCAGCCCGCCCACAACTTTTGGTATGTCGCAGCGCGCCACCGTGTCATTGCCCGGATCTTCGCGCTCCGGAGAAAACGCCACATAGAAAGTGTTTGCGGCTTCTTCATCGCCGCGCGCCGCCTTCAGCCCCAGCGGATTCTTCTCCAGGATCGGTATCAGCAACTCTTCCGTCGTGCCCGGATACGTCGTGCTTTCCAGCACTACCAGTTGTCCGGCCCGCAGGTGGGGAACAATCGCTTCCGCTGTCGCTTCAATAAAGCTCAGGTCAGGCTCATGGTGATCATCCAGCGGAGTCGGCACGCAGATGATGATCGCGTCCATGTTTGAAATCTGTGAGTAATCGGCGGTCGCCGTAAAGCCTTTGCTTTTGGCCGCCTGAATTTCGGTTTCGGGGATCCGCACAATGTACGATCCGCCGCGCTTAATGATGTCAACTTTCTTTGCGTCAACGTCAAAGCCGGTTACCCGGAAATCTTGTTCGCTGAAAAGCAGCACCAGCGGAAGGCCAACGTAACCCAGGCCAATCACGCCAATTTTTGCCGTGCGGTTTTCCAGCTTGGTGGTCAATGAATCAGAGGGCGTAGCTATATATTCCAAAGTGCTCATAATGCTTTCGATTAGGGCATTTCAGCTGCCAACTTTCAATCCTGCCCGCGCGCCGCGTTTTTGCTCCAACATCCTTTACTTTCTTGCCGATAGATGGACATCCAAGTCCGCCCCCCTGATCGCATCCCGTCCAGCAACGCAAAACTTTGCACAGTTTTACCGAAAACTATTGCATTCTCCGTTGAAAGCCCCAGTGGTTCTACTTTGCCCAAAAAGCAAATCTCGCCCAGATAAGGATCACGGATGACGCGCATTTTTACAAATTCAAATGGCCCTTTTGAACTCTTTTTAATCTGTGTAAATCATTGTTATCAGTGTTATCAGCGGTAAGGGTTTGGTTTGTTGTGCAAAGCCGCCCTTCCTTATTAATCTGTTGGTAGCCGATCATGAGCTCAGTGCCCAGCCAACCCGCCCAGTCCGCGCCGCCAAACCTGATTTCCCACTCCCATCGTCGGGCTAGGATACGCAACTTCTTCCTGCTTCTGCTCCTGGCTTTCTTATTGTTTGCTCGATTCGCCGGCAGCATGCTGGTGCGTGACCATCCGGAAAAGTCTGACGTGATCGTGGTCCTGGCCGGTGACAGCCAGGACGAGCGGTACCGTCGCGGCATGGAGCTGTTGCGCGCCGGCTATGCCCGCCATTTGCTGCTCGACGCTTCTTCTGATTCCCGCTATTTCGGCCACACCCCCGCCGAATACGCCGAAGCCTTCCTCCGGCAGGACGCCAAAAACAAAGACATGTCATCACAGGTCAGCGTCTGCGCGTTTGAACTGGATTCCACTCTCACTGAAACCGGTTATGTAGGCAAATGCCTTGAGCCGTTCCATCCTGCCGCCGTCTTGCTGGTCACCAGTGACTGGCATACCATGCGCGCACTCTCCATCTTCCGTCATCGCCTGCCTCAATATCATTGGTCGGTTGCCGCTGCCAAAGACCCTCGGCTTTTCGGCCCAAGGTGGTGGAACCGCCGTGAATGGGCCAAAATCGCGTTCAATGAATGGCTTAAAGTCATCTGGTGGAATTGCATCGATCGCTGGAGATAAAGACCGTTGGCAGTGAGGCGATCGGCGAGAGTTTGCTGCCTGACAAGCCGCACCGGCCAACATGGTACGATGATCCAAAATTAATCTCTAGTGAGGGTTCAGTGATGCGAAAAATTCTCCTGCCGGTAGCTGTGTCAATGTGGATGCTGAGTTTGGGCGCCTGGGCGCAGGTACACGGCAAGCAGGGGATTACGCTCCCTGCTCCCCCGGTGGTGGCGAAGCAGCCTGTAGTCGATGTGTATAGCCAAACCAGCGGGACGGATATGAAGGTGACAGACGACTACCGATGGCTGGAGAATGCGCAAAGTCCAGAGACGCGTGCCTATATTGCGGCTGAGAATGCATACACGCAGCAGTATCTGGATCAGGTGAAGCTTCTGCCGCAGGTGCGGACGGAGATGGCGGCACTCTTGAAGGTGGATCAGATGTCGGTACCCATGCGGCGTGGCGACCGGCTGTTTTTCACGCGGCGTCTGGCGGAGGAGAATCAGAGTTCGATCTATATGCGTGTGGGCATCCATGGCAAGGACGAACGGCTGATCGATGGGACAAAGATGTCGGCGGATGGAAATACGTCGGTGAATCTTTTGGGCGCCAGCGAGGATGGCTCGGTTTTGATTTATGGCGTGCGCGTGGGCGGAGCGGATGAGGCGGTGATCCATTTTTTCGATGTGTCGTCGCGCAAGGACAGGGCGGATGTGCTGCCCACGGCGCGGTATTCCGGTGTACGGATGAGCCCTGATAACAAGGTTGTCTATTATTCCCGGTACTACCCGCATGAGGGCTCGCGCGTTTTCTCTCACGTTTTCGGCGGGGGCGATAACGACCCCATGCTTCTGGGCAAGAGCTATCGTGGTGAGAAACTGGGCGAGATCGACTACATCAATGTGCAAGTGACGGAGAACGGACACTATCTGCTGATGACCGTCAGCCGCGGCGTCCCCGCAAAGCGCGTGGATTTGCTTTTGAAGGACCTTCGAGTGAAAGACTCGCCGATCGTTCCCTTGGTTTATGGCTACGACAGCCGATTTCGTGCGCTCGTGGTGGGCGACACATTCTACGTCGACACGGATATGGACGCTCCGAACCACCGCATTTTGAAAGCCGAGATGGGGACAAAGCCAGAGGCTTGGAAGACGATAATTCCTGAGGGCAAAGACGTGCTTCAACAGGTGACCATCGTCGGCAACAAGTTTTTTGTGCTGCGCTTGAAGGATGTGAACAGTGAATTGACCATCTTTACGCTGGAAGGCAAGCAGACTGGGAAGATCGACTTTCCAGGGATTGGCGACGGGTCAGGTCTCAGTGGCAGGCCGGAGGACAAGGATGGGTTCTATACCTTCGAGTCGTTCATTCAGCCGCCGACGATCTTTCACTACGATATTGGTTCAGGAAAGAGTAAAATTTTCTACCAGTTGAAGGAACCATTTGACGCCAGCCGCTATGAATTGAAACAGGTTTTCTATTCATCCAAGGACGGCACGCGGGTGCCAATGTTTATCGCAGGTAAGAAGGGAATGAAACGGGACGGCACCGAGCGGCTGCTGATGACAGGGTATGGTGGATTTGCCGTGAGCATGAGGCCGGCTTGGAATCCGGAATATGCGTGGTGGATGGAGCAGGGTGGATGGTTTGCGATGCCGAACCTGCGGGGCGGCAATGAGTATGGTGAGACGTGGCACAAAGCTGGGATGTTTGAGAAGAAGCAAAACGTTTTCGACGATTGGTATGCTGCGGCCGAGTATCTGATTAAGGAGAAATACACGTCCGCAGAGCACTTTGCCATCCGCGGGCGGTCGAACGGCGGCCTCCTGATGGGTGCGTCCATGACACAACGGCCGGATCTGTTTGCGGCGATCTGGTGCGGATATCCGTTGCTGGATATGTTGCGCTATCAGAAGTTTCTGGTAGGGCGCACCTGGACGACGGAGTATGGGTCGGCGGAGAATGCTTCGGATTTTGCCTATATCTACAAATATTCGCCCTATCAGCACGTTGTAGCAGGAAGGAAGTATCCGGCAATCATGTTCTTTACCGGGGACGCGGATACGCGGGTAGATCCAATGAACGCTCGCAAGATGACCCCGCTCATGCAGCGCGCAAGCGCGAGTGGACGTCCCGTGCTGCTGCATTACTCGCTGAAGGGCGGCCATAGCTCAGGAGTGAGTCGGACGCAACTGGTCGAGGACTATGCGGATGAGATGGGATTCCTTTGGACTGAGACAGAGTAGAAATACGGGTTTGTTGTTTCGAAGAAAACCACATGGGGCCTGAGAAACGCCCAAGCGTTGACAAATCAGCTTAATGCCTTTGTCGGCCACCCGGAAGTTGGCCATAAATGGGCATCGGGAAAGTTGGTTCGGTATTAGGAAGTTGGCTTTCAGGTCGTATTAGATTGCGCCGCTTTTAGCATTGCATTCCTGCTTACAGTCATTCGGAAGCGACTCCGATGAACTTGGCGGGGCAACAATGATCCGACTATGTGCCCAGCCCTTTACATTACGGGATAGGCAAACCATGCTGCCGGATCGCACCATACCGCAAGCCTGGCGAGTCGCCTCCTCCCAAAGAGAGCTTCAGAATTGCCTATCCTGCCAGCCCCCATCCCAGTGGGAAACCCATGTTCCCTGTGTGAAAACATTTTCCTATTTTTGCGCTCCCCTCTGCCTCGATGGACAGCCCTTGACGACAGCAGCTTCCCAAGCAATTCTTTGCTAACCAAATTTTTTTCAATCACATAGCTCAAACCGCCAGCCTCCCAGCCCTTGCCCCCTCGGTCATGGCCGTGTGGCACCTTTGGCTCTGAACATGCACATATTAGATCCAGATTAAGAATCAAAAGCGCACGTTTGGCAGGACGGAGCAAGAATGAAACATACGGTAGAGCACAATTTTGACGTCCCTCCCCAGTCCGTTATCTTCGGCACATCGGACGCTATGAAAAAAGTCCAACGCGACCTCGCCATGGTCGCGTCGGCGGATGTACCCGTGCTTATTCAAGGGCCCAGTGGCAGTGGTAAAGAGATCATCGCCAAACTAATTCACATGGGCTCACCCGTGGCTAAGGGGCCGTATGTAAAGGTAAACTGCCCCGCCATTCCGGATGCTCTGTTGGAAAGCGAGCTTTTTGGCTATGAAAAAGGCGCGTTTACCGGAGCGGTTACCGCCAAACCTGGCTTGATCGCGCTGGCCGATGGCGGCACGCTCTTCCTCGATGAGATCGGCGAACTTAGCCTGGGTCTTCAATCCAAGCTCTTGCAGGTTTTGCAGGACGGCAAATTCAGCCGCATCGGCGCGGAAGAAGACACCCGGTCTGAAGCGCGGGTAATCTGCGCTACCAATCGTGACCTGAAACGCGAAATTGCCGCCGGCACTTTCCGTGAAGATCTTTTTTACCGTGTCAACGTCGTGAATATCACGCTGCCTTCGCTGCGTGAACGTAGCGCGGACATTCCTGAGCTGGTCGACTATTTCCTCGCTCATTTCAACATGATGTATAACCGCCGCGCGGTTCCGCTATCGGCTTCGCTCATGCGCCTGTTGCAGGCCTATCACTGGCCGGGAAACATCCGCCAACTGGAAAACCTGATCAAGCGCTATGTGATTCTTGGCACGGAAGCTTGCATCACCAGTGATCTGGCTGAGCCCGCGCCCAGCAACTTCGATTTTGAAATTCCCATGGAAGGACCGGTGCCTCTCAAGAAGATCACCAGCCAGGCCGTGCACCGTCTTGAAAAAGAGATCATTCTCAAGGTGCTGCAGGCCCACCACTGGAACCGCCGTCGCGCAGCTGAATCGCTCAAGATCAGCTATCGCGCACTCCTTTATAAGATTCGCGATGCCGGTCTGTCACCCAATCGCACGGCCAACGTAAAGAACATGCCCTCGGAAAACGGCGTTCCCGTCCCTCACGGCGATCTGGAGCCTGAAGCTGCCGCAAAAAATCTGGAGAACATCCTGCCGATTGCCAAGGTGAGCAATGCTTAAGATTGGCGGCCAAAAGATTCCCACCAAGACGCTGGTGCTGCTGACGAGCGAAAGCCTTCTGATTATTTTAGGGCTTGCGCTGGCCACAGCCATGCGTTTTGCCTCTTCACGATGGGAATACGCCGGCGGCAATCCAGTTGTTCGGTTCCTTATCGTCGTTCTCATGTGCGAATTTGCCCTGTATTACAACGACCTCTATGACGTTGAAGTCATGAAGTCGCGCTCGCGTTTGTTGATCGGTCTTTTGCAGGCCCTTGGGGTGGCATGCATCGGTTTGGCGATGGTTTACTACATCGCTCCCGGCGTTAGCCTTGGCCGTGGCATTGCGGCATTTGCCATTCCCACCATCATGACGTTGATCTTCGGATGGCGTGTGCTGCTTGATTCCAAAGGTTTCTTTTTTCTCCGCCGGCCGGAGCGGGTCCTGATCGTAGGCACCGGATCCACCGGCATTGCTCTCACACGCGAAATATGTTCGCGTCCCGACCTCAACCTCAAGGTTCTTGGCTTTCTGGATGAAAAGGGAGAAAACATCGGCATGTCGCTGGTCAATCCCGGGATCATCGGCGGCCTGAGCGAGCTGGAAATGATGGTTCGGGAAAAGAATATTGATCGTGTAGTGCTTTCGCTCAAGGAGCAGCGTGGGCACATGCCGTATCGCGAGCTGTTGCGGCTTAAGTTTGCCGGCGTCACGGTTGAAGACGCGCATACGGTTTTTGAAAACATCAGCGGTCGCATCGCCCTGGAAAAGCTTTCTCCCAGCTGGCTCATCTTTAATGATGGCTTCCGCAAGAGCCGGTTTTTGCGGGCGGCCAAACGCGCCATGGATATCGCCGCTGCGCTGGTTGCCATTACGCTTACTCTGCCCATCATGGCCTTGGTGGCAGCCGCCATCCTTATTGAAAGCGGCGCTCCGGTTCTCTTCCGGCAAAAACGCGTGGGGTTGAATGGCGAGCAGTTTGAAATTTTCAAGTTCCGCTCCATGCGGCAGGACGCGGAAAAAGGTGGCCCGAGCTGGGCCGCCGATGGCGACAATCGCATCACTCGCGTCGGCGCATTTATTCGCAAGTATCGTCTCGACGAATTGCCGCAATTTTTCAACATTCTGCACGGCACCATGAGCCTGGTGGGGCCGCGCCCTGAGCAGCCGTACTTCTGCGAGATGCTGGAAACCAGTCTGGATTTCTTTTCCCAGCGCCACACCGTGCGCCCCGGGATTACCGGCTGGGCCCAGATCAAGTACCAGTACGGTTCAACCGTGGAAGACGCCAAGAGAAAGCTCGAGCTCGATCTCTTTTACATCAAGCACCTTTCCATTTCGCTGGACATGGTCATTGTTTTGGAAACAGTGAAGGTCATCTTTTTGGGCAAAGGCGCCAAGTAGTGAACTGCAATTTTTACCGTCGACTGCAAAAGCGGACTTCGATGGAGAGTGGGAGACCATATATGTTTTCGTTTAAGAAACAAATCGTACTTGCCGCAGCGATTTCCTGGATCGCCGGCGCGGGCAGCCTCGTGTCCCAGACGCAGACCGCCAACCTTAAATCCCCTGACGCTTCCTCTGCGGATGTCACCAAGCCTGCCGACACTTCCAAGCCCGCTGAGGTAGTTCCCGCCGGCTATATCGTCGGCGACTCCGACATCATCCGCGTGAATGTGTGGAAAGAACCGGAAGTTTCTCAGACCGTTGTTGTCCGGACTGACGGGAATATTTCACTGCCATTGATTAATGAAGTGAAAGTAAGCGGCATGACCCCGCTGCAGATTCAGGACATGGTGGCCGAAAAGCTGAAAGGCTTTCTCAATAATCCGCAGGTTACCGTTACCGTGGTTGAGATTCGCAGCAAGCGCGCCTTCATTACCGGTGAGGTGGCCCGGCCGGGGACTTATTCGCTCAACGCGCAAACCACGGTCCTGCAGTTGATAGCGCAGGCCGGCGGCTTCACGCCCTTTGCCAAGAGAGACGGCATCGTCGTCCTGCGCACGGAAGATGGCCGCCAGTCGCGGCTCAAGTTCAAGTACAACGAAGTTATCCAGGGAAAAAAGACTGATCAAAATATTGCTCTTCATCCAGGAGATACGGTGGTGGTCCCATGAAAACTTTCCAAACTATAAACCGGGTATTGGTTTCTTTCTGCGTTGCGTTGGTGATGATTGCATCTGCCTTCGCTCAGACCGCGCAAAAGGCCACTCAAACTGCCGAGCAGACGGCCCAGCCAACTGCCGCGCAGACGCCCGCGCAAGACAAATCACCTGACGCAGCCGACCAGAAGGCGGACGTCACAACGGACTCGTCAACTGAGTTGCCGTGGTATCCCAACAGTCCGGGAGCGTACACCGTCTCGCTGGGCACTGGGCAGTTGATTAGCCTGTATCCGCCGCAGCGCAACGATCAGACGATTCCCAACGGTGAGTATGTTGAGGGTCAGCAATCTGTCGCGCTCAAGAGCAAAGATTACAAATATCAGATGTTGTACGGCCTTTCCGCCTACAGCGTCTATACCAACAGCGTCGGCGGTCTGGGACCCACGGGTACCGATCTGATCTCTACATCCGTCAGCCCTTACGTCGCGCTTTTTCTTCCGACCCGGACTGGCCGTTACATCGCGCAGTATTCCACGGTCGTTAATCCCAATGACACGCAGAGTGGCGGGCCGCAGGCTTACCACACTCTTACTTTCAGTGGCATGGGTTCCATCACTGAGCGCTTGTATTGGAATTTTGCTAGCAGCGGCAGCTATGGTTCGCAGTCCGCGCGGTTGCAGGGACCGTTGAATTTCCTGGTGGTGCAAAGCACGCCGGTTGTGGATACCTCGTCCACTGCAGTATTGCTGCAAGCCACCAACGTTGCTTTTACTGAAAGCAGCATCGGCCTGGGCTGGCTGAAAAGCCGTCGTGACAAGATCAGCATTACCGCCTTTCACACTTACACCGGCATTCAGGGTGACCCCAACACGCCGCAGTCTGTGGGCTCCCATGCCAATGCTGTTGGAGGAAGACTGGAGTATGTGCGCACTCTCACTCCTCGCATTGACCTCCGCAGCTATGGCGAGGGCGAAACCGTATTGAACGGCCCCATCTGTAATACCGTTGGCGGCGGGCTTGGCATTGCCATGCGCGTAACCCACACGCTTTCATTTGAGGTGCAGGGTGGCCCGCAATTCTCCACAGCCACTTGCGGCTCTCCGCAGGCAGCCAATTTCAGCGCCAGCCTGGTCAAAAACCTGGGCACCAAGGGCAGGGTTTACGCTAGTGCGAACCGCACGTTTACCACCGTGGCCAACCTGAATAGCCGCTGGGAAGATAACGCCACCGTCGGCTTTGCCAAAGACCTTCGCCGTCTGACTTTCATCACGGATGCTGGTTATCTTCGCGGCGACTCCATCACCACCGTTGTGCCCGCGTACCACGGTTACTTCGTAGCGCCTCGCGTGCGTTACAAGATCACCAACAGCCTGGGCTTCACCGGGGGTTATCGTTCGTACCACGGCACCGGTGGGACCGTGGGCAGTGGAAATTTGAGCTACGCAGTCGCCGGCATTGAGTGGTACCCGGCGCCGCTGCATTTCCGGTAAGGCCATCTGTCATCGATGAACGACTCAGGGAGAGGATCAATGAACCAGGCAACAAATCATGAGGCCACAAATCAGCTGATGGCTTTTTGGCACACCATTCGGCACTATCGCGGATGGATTTTTCTCGGCACCGTAATGTTCTCGCTTGTGGGCTGCACCATCGTGCTTCTCATGCCGGACCGTTACAAGGCCACCACCACGATTCTTGTCGACCCGCAGAAAGTTTCAGAGAAATACGTGAGCCCCACGGTAAACTCCGATCCTGGCCAGCGCCTGACGACCATTACGCAACAGGTTCTAAGCACCACGCGCTTGCAGCAGATTATCGATGACATGCACCTCTATCCTGAGCTGCAGGGGAAGATCTCCCGCGAAGAGCTCATCGAGCTGATGCGCAAGGACATTTCGATTACCGTGAAGCAGGGATCGTCTTCCGGATTGAGCGCGTTCACCATTGAATATGAAGGCCATCAGCGTGAGCAGGTGGCGCAGGTGGCCAACCAGCTTGCCGCCAGCTTTATTGAATGGAACGTCAAGAGCCGTGAACAGCAGGCACAGGACACCACGGAATTCCTGGATGCCCAGCT
Organism: Terriglobia bacterium; assembly: GCA_020072645.1. NCBI lineage: Bacteria > Pseudomonadati > Acidobacteriota > Terriglobia > Terriglobia bacterium. The sequence continues at coordinate 216,737 of JAIQGK010000009.1, read as the reverse complement.
GAAAGAAGCAAAGCAGAATCTTGAACAGCAGGAAGCCCGCCTGAGCGCATTCAAAATGCGTCACTTGGGTGAAATGCCTGAGCAGCAGGCGGCAAACATGCAGGCTCTCACGCAATTGCAGGCGCAATTCCAGGCCAACGCTGATTCGCTCAACCGCCTTGAAGTTGAGCGCACGCTGCTATCGCGCGGACTGGAAAGTCCGAATACCGGCGAAGTCAAGACCGTTCCGGTAGTCACAGAACGGGCGAAACTGGAAAGCGAGCGGCGTCGCCTTCGCACTCAGCTACAAGATCTGCAAAACCGTTATACCAGCGCTCACCCTGAGGTCATTGACACGGCTTCACAATTGAAGCGCGTTGAAGACAGGTTAAAGACTCTTCCGCCGGATCCTCCTGTGGTGGCGGAAGCGCAAGACAATACTGCCGTGACTGTGCGGCTACAACTGCTTGATCGCGAATCAAAACGTCTCACCCAGGAACAGCAGCGCATTACCGGCCAGATGGCTTCCTATCGCGCCAAGGTTGACGCGGTTCCGGTCCGTGAGCAGGAGATGGCTGAATTGAATCGCAATTACAGCGTCTCCAAGGACCACTACCAGTCTTTACTCGATAAAACTTTTTCTGCCGGAATGGCTGCGGATCTGGAAAAAAAGCAGCAAGCTGAGCACTTCACTATTCTTGATCTGGCCCAGGTGCCGGAAAAGCCATTCAAACCCAAGCGCGGTCTCATGTTGCTGGGAGCTTTCCTCGGTGCTCTGGCAATGTCAGTCGGCCTGGCTTATCTCGGAGACATGATGAACAGCACAGTCAAGTTTGAGCGCGAACTGAAGGGCATGTTACCCGCAAATGTCGCGCTGCTGGCCGTTGTGCCTCAACTTCAATCTGCGGCTGACCGGCGCAGTTCGATCCGGTTTGCCGTCATCGCTGTGGTGATTTCGCTAATCGGTTGCGCGCTTGAAGCAGGATTGTATCTAAAGCTGCACTCGATTTTGTAAATAGGCGTCAAATAGAACGACAATGCGGCAGTCCTATGGCGGGAAAAAACGATTCGTCCAGAACGGCAAGGAAGCTTCGTGACCGGAACTCCTATGAGCGCACTCAAGACACTTTATCGCCACTCGTCCCACTACCTCGGTGGGCGATTGGTTGTCATGCTCCTGGGATTCATTTCCTTCCCGGTCTTCACGCGCGTTTTTTCCGTCGCCGAATACGGCGTTATCAACCTGATCACCAACACTGTCCTGCTTTTGACGGTATTGTCCAAATTCGGATTTCAGCATTCCGTTCAGCGTTATTACCCTGAAGGCGAGTCTGCCGCCAGCCCTGACACGCTCCGCCGCTACTACTCGACCTTGTTCTACAGCACGGCACTTCTGGCATTGACGTTGACTCTGTTGTTTATCGTGGCATTGCTCCTTGGCGTCGGACGCTTCATGGGAATCACCGCAGGCGGCACGCTTCTGCTGGCGTGCAGCCTGGTCATGATCCGCTCGCTCCGCTCCATGCAGATGAACCTGATGCAGATGGAGAACAAGACGCGGCTCTTCAACGGCATGGACATCCTGCAAAAAGCGCTGACCATCGGCGTGATTTGCGCATTATTGTTCTTCTGGCAGAAGACAATCTTCGCCTTCTTCCTTGGACTCGTGATCGTTGAGGGCATCATCCTTCTGCAATACGTGCCCGTTCTGGGGCGCCGCCAGTTGCTTTCCCCCAGCATGTTCGACGTAAGTTTTCTCCGCACCGCTGCGGCTTTCTCGCTGCCGTTGATGGCCGCGGAAATCTCCTGGTTCGTGCTCGATTCCGGCGATCGCTTCTTTATCCAGCATTACCTTGGCGCGCAGGCGCTCGGCTTTTACGCCGCCGCCTATGGCATCGCCATCTATCTTCAGGACGTGATGATGGCGCCCTTGCAAATGGCGCTCTTTCCTATCTGCATGCGCGTCTGGAACACTGAAGGCAAAAAAGCGCTGCAGGATTTTCTTTCCCGCAGCCTGGACCAGTTCATTTTCGTTGCGGTTGCAGTCGTGTGCGTGGCCATCGTAACCTCGCGCGATGTCATCGTCCTGCTCGCCTCCCGCAAATTTCAGCAAGCGCATACACTGCTGCCTTTTCTGGTCGTCGGGCTGGTGCTCTCCGCCGTGACAATATATTTCCGCCCCGGCCTCATGATCCACAAGCGCGCCACCAAGATCGCTGCTGCGACGTTTTATGCCGGCTTCCTTAACGTAGTGCTGAACGTAATACTGCTTCCGCGGATTGGCCTTCTCGGCGCCGCTATTGCCACCACCGTGAGCTACGCCGGTATCGTGATATTTCTTGCCTATCAGTCGTTGCGCGTGCTGCCATACGAGCTTGAGCTCATTTCCTTTGTCCGATACGCCGTAACCGGCGCTGCCGTCTCATGGCTTGTGATACAGATACCGGTAGAAACACCTTTGCTCAGCGCGGTGGTGAAGGGAAGCTTGATCCTGGTGCTGTATGCCGGAATCCTCTTTGCCATCGATCTACGCGTGCGCGAACTGCTCACCAGTATCTGGAACGCACTCAGCGGCTGGCTGCATTCTTCCAGCAAGCCCACTCTGGAACCGATGCCCGCCATCACGGAGAGGACCTGAGCCATGCATTTTGGACTGGAACAATACGTCCCCTTGGCTCTCTACATCGGCGCCGTCGCGGCCTTTTTGCTATCGCTCTTCTGGAAACCGCAGGCGGGTCTGTATTTCTTGATTCCCCTGCTGCCGCTCCAGACGCTCCGCTATCGCATTTTTGATTTTCCTCTCGGCAACAAGCTCATTGACATGCTGTTGCTGGGCGTCGTCCTGGGCGCGGTCTTCAAAGGCGGGTTCCGCTTCGCCAAAACGCCATTAAACAAAATACTCATCATCTTCGGCGTGTTCTGCTATATCCAACTCTGGCGCGGTGCATTCTTCCTCAACTCAGAAATGCCGCTTTCCATCAGTGATCCGCGTTTCTCCAACTGGAAGAATTACATGGTCATGTTCATCATCTTTGCGGTAACGGTGAGCGTGATCAAGGACGTAAAGCAGATCAAAATTATCGTCTTGCTCATGTGCCTTTCCGTGCTGGCTGTGAACAAAGGCTATTACGGGACTATGAGTGATCGCGATACTTCGCACTTCTCTTATGAAGTGCGCGATGGCGGCGCTCTGGGCTATGCCGGTGTGAATGGTGTTGCCACATTCGAAGCTGAGTTCATGTTGTTTGTGTTGGGGCTGGCCGCCTTGCAGAAGCGCAAGTCGCTCAAGTTCGCCCTCTGGGGATTGTTTGCTTTCAGTGCCTATTGCCTGCTGTTTTCTTATTCCCGTGAGGCATACGTAGGCGTTCTCGTTGGTTTGCTCTTTCTGGGACTCGTACGGCAGCGCTGGGTTCTCCTTGCACTTGCAGTTTTCCTGCTCAGCTGGCAAAGTTTTGTGCCGACCTCTGTACAGGAACGCGTGCTCATGACTTATGACAAGAATGAGCAACAGCTTGATACCTCAGCGCAGGACCGCGTCGTCCTGTGGGATGACGCCATGAATCTCTTTCATCAAAACCCCGCGCTCGGCGCTGGTTTTGATACTTATCAATGGCAGCATCGAGTCGGCATTTACACGGATACACATAACTACTTCCTGAAAGTTCTGGTGGAGACAGGTGTCCTGGGACTGATGTTCTTCCTTTTTCTGCTGGCCAAAATGACCCGCCTGGGAGTCAAGCTTTACCGTACCGCTCAGGACCCATTTCTTCAATCCATCGGATTGGGTTTCTCTCTCTTGATGGCCTGCGTCTTCGTCGTGAATTTCTTTGGCGATCGCTGGCTGTATGTGGAGGTAAACGGCTTTCTCTGGGTGATGCTGGCATGCGTTGTGCGCGGGCAGATGATTGAAAGTGAACGCAAGAAAGAACCTGTTGCGGTCGCTGCGGAAGTTCCGCCGGAACCCTTGCCGTGGGAGCGTGAAGAAGAGCCGGCGTTGGTGTAAGGGACATCAAATACTATGTGTGGAATCTTTGGACAAATCGGCGGCTCACCAGCGGACGAAAAATGCGGGCTGGAACTCCATCATCGCGGCCCGGACGACGCTGGGCTTAAATATTTTACGTTGTCCAACGGCTCCGTCTGGGTAAGCTTGCAGCACCGCAGGCTGTCCATCATCGACCTCTCATCCGCTGGACATCAGCCCATGTGCAATGAAGATGAGTCCATATGGATCACCTTCAACGGCGAAATTTATAACTTCCAGGAATTGCGCACGCAGTTGGTTGCTGCCGGACACACCTTCCGCTCCCATACCGATACTGAAGTCATCATTCATGGCTATGAGGAGTGGGGCGCTGAAGTGGCGAAGAAGCTGCGGGGCATGTTTGCCTTCGCCATCTGGGACAATCGCCATCGCCGCATGCTGCTGGCCACGGATCATCTGGGCAAGAAGCCTCTCTTCTATTCACATGAGGGCCGCAAATTCGTTTTCGCGTCAGAGATCAAGGCCATTCTTCAGGCAGGCGTGCCTGCGGAACTCGACCCTGTGGCCATGCACGACTATCTCACCTATTTGTATTTTCCGTATCCCTCCACGGCGTTCAAGCATGTGCGCAAGATGGCGCCCGGTTCGGCCATGGAGATCGTGGTCGACTCAGAAGGCGGCGTGCAACGCCGCGAATGGAAATATTGGGACGCCGCTGAAACCGCCGGCACACCTTTGCAGATGTCGGAAAAGGAGATGATTGATCGCGCGCGCGAATTGATGGAAGAATCCGTGAAGCTGCGCATGATCAGTGATGTACCGCTGGGACTGTTCCTGAGCGGCGGTCTTGATTCCAGCGCGATTACTGCTTTCGCGGCAAAGAACAGCTCCGATCAGGTCAAAACCTTCACCATCGGATTTAAGAACAGCAAGTTTTATGACGAGCAGCCGATTGCGAAACTCGTCGCCGAAAGATTCAACACGGAGCACCACATTTTACAGGCCGACGAAGCCTGCGCTGCCTACATGACTGACGTAGTGCGGCACTTCGACGAACCTTTTGGCAATCCTACGGCCATTCTGGAATACATCATTACCAAACAGATGCGGAAGCACGTTACAGTAGCCATTTCTGGTGATGGCGGCGATGAACTCTTTGGCGGCTACGTGCGCTATGCGGGCGCTGCGATGGCCCGGCGTTACCGTCAACTGCCTCAGTTCGTCACCAAGGGATTAGTCTCACGTTTGTCCGGATTCATGAATGATGCAACCGACGGACGCCATGGCTTCCGCCGCGTACGCGAATTCGCCCAATCGGCATGGCAAGCTGAAGAGGATATGTATATCGACTGGGTTGGATATTTCTCTGAAAATGAGAAACAGGAACTGTATACGCCGGCCTTCTCAGCGTCCGTGGGCGGACGCAACTCAGGAGATTTCCTGCGCCAGTTCTTCCGTCGCGGAGCCAAGCTGGATCCCATGAGCCGTCTCGGCTATGTGGATGCGGCGTCATTTCTCTGCTGCAACTGCCTGGAATATGCCGATCGCATGTCCATGGCCAATTCACTCGAAGTGCGGGCGCCATTTACTGACTATCGGCTTCTTGAGTTTGCCATGCAGGTGCCGCAGCGAATGAAGGTCCGTAACATGACCACTAAGTGGATCACCCGCCAGGCGATGCGCGGCATCCTGCCGCGCGAGGTGCTCACCAAGAAAAAGATGGGCTTCAACCCGCCGCTGCCGCAGTGGATCAATGGCGAACTCAAGCCGGTGATCAAGGAATTTCTTTCGCCTGCGGCAATCGAGCGTCGCGGGCTGTTCCGTCCTGACGCAGTGCAGAAGCTCTTGCATGACCACGCTGAGAATCGCCGTGACAACGCGCTGAAGATCTGGGCGCTCCTGATGATTGAAGTCTGGCAGCGCATGTATTTCGATAAACAGCCGGCAGAGTCTGTGCTGCATTCCGCTATGGGCGGGACAAAGATGAAGACGATGATTCAAGTTGGAGACGCACAGAGCAGGAAGGCTGACGTGGTCTGCATTCGATAGGAGAGTAATGGTAGCGTTTGTGATAAGCCAATTCGGAGCGGGCGTAGCAAGTGGAGCCAGCGTGTTTTTCTGGCTTGCGGCGTTCTTGTTGTTTTATGTCTACGCGGGCTACCCGCTTCTTCTGGCTCTGATTGGCCTGGCTGTGCGCCGCCCTCGTCCCGATGCTGGTTTTACTCCGCGGATCTCGGTCCTTATCGCGGCCTATAACGAAGAGGAGGCCATCGAACGCAAAATCCAGCAAACGCTGGCGCTGGAATATCCTGCCGACAAGATTGAAGTGCTGGTCCTGTCAGACTGCTCCACGGACCGCACGGACGAGATCGTAAAAACGTTTCCGGATAGCCGCGTACGTCTGGTCAGAATGCCGGAGCGTCACGGAAAAACTTTTGCGCAGAATGTCGGCGTGAAGGAAGCTGCAGGCGAAGTCATCATCTTTTCCGACGCCACGGCAATCTATCACGCAAAAGCATTGCTATATCTGGCGTGCAATTATGAGGATGCGTCGGTCGGCGCCGTCAGTGGCAGGTATCAATATTTCGATCCCGGAGAGCAATCTCCGACGGGCCTAGGCAGCGTGGCTTTCTGGAACTATGAAAACCTGATCAAGAAATTGCAGTCGGGCATTCGCACCATCACCGGCTGCTGCGGCTGTATTTATTCCGTCCGTAAAGAAGCGTACACGGAATTGCCGGCAGATATCATCAGCGATCTCGTTCAGCCATTGCAGGCCATCAGGAAAGGCTATCGGGTGGTGTTTGAAGATCGCGCTCTCGCCTATGAAGAGACAACACAATCCACCGGCGAAGAGTTTTCCATGCGCGTTCGCGTAGTAACCAGGGCCATGCGCGGACTGCTGAGCGTCTCTGACCTGCTCAAGCCATGGAAGTTTGCCTGGCCGGCCTTCCAGCTCTGGTCGCACAAAATCATGCGCTGGATGGTTCCGCTGTTCCTGATTGCCTTGCTCGTTGCGAACAGCTTGCTGCTTGACTCTTCTTTTTATCGATTCACGCTGGCTGTGCAATTGTTCTTTTATGCTGCGGCGCTGCTGAACATGCTTCTGCCGCTGCACCGCCAATGGAAACCTCTGGGCATTCCGCTTTTTTTCTGTACGCTCAACGCCGCGGCGCTGGTCAGCATGCTGGAGATCTGCCGTGGCCGCAAATATGTAACCTGGCAGACTGTGAGGGCCCGTAGATGAAAATTGAATTTCTAACCCAGGAAGATTCGCTGTATGTCCTGCCATTCTTTGAGGAATTTCTGCGGCACTATGCCGCAGAGTTTGAGATCACTCGTATCTCCTGCTGCCGGGCCATGGGCAAACGCTCCAGGGTGCAACTCTTACAAGAACTCAAGTGGCTTTACGGAGTGACCGGATTGGGCAAACTTCTGCTGCAAGCAGCCAAGGCAAAAGTGTTCTCCTTGTTGCCACGCAGTCGTTCATCGCAGAGCTTTTATTCGATCGCACAGCTTGCTCACGCCTATGGAATTCCTTATGAGCATGTCGATAATCCGAATAAGACGGAATTTACCGATGCATTGCAGCAGCGGTCACCCGATCTGTTGATCTCCGTGGCCTGCCCTTACATATTGAAGGAAAAGCTTCTGGGAATTCCGCCGCGCGGTTGCATCAACATTCATCATGCTCCTTTGCCCCGATATAAAGGTATGATGCCTACGTTTTGGCAGCTCTATCATGGCGAGCAGCAACTGGGCGTGACAATTCACTACATGGCCGCGAAGGTGGATGAAGGCGATGCACTCTTGCAGGAATCTTTGCCAGTGACTCCCGGCGAGTCGCTGCATACGCTTATACGGCGCAGCAAACGCCATGGCGCTCACTGCATGGCCAAGGTTATACGCAGCCTGCAGACAAATTCAGCAGTAGCAACGCAGATGGACCACGCGCAGGGAAGCTACTTTACTTTTCCCCGTCGCGAAGAAGCGCGCGAGTTTCGGCGGCGAGGGTTGCGCGCGATTTAAACGCAAGGACGACACATGGCAAGCCCATTTAGCAGATCGGCGTTAAGGGCCCACGGAAAAGTATTCTGGGCAGGCTTGCTGCGCGCTTCTGGCATGTTGTCACTGGCCCGCAAGTGGGTCCAAAAGCGCGGCGCCATTGTTCTCACATTCCATCGCGTTTTGACAGATTCTGAACTGCAACAGACCGCATCGCTAAGCGGAATGATTGTCCGCGATCGGACGTTTGCCGATTTCTTGAATTACGCTTCCAGACATTGTGAATTTGCCAATCCGGATCAGGAACCAGATTGGAAGCCCTCCGGCAAACTCAAGCTCGCTGTGACCTTCGACGATGGATGGGCGGACAACGCAGAATCGGTTTACCCGATTGCCGCCCGATATTACGTTCCCTTTGTGATTTTCATTGTGCCGGAAAAAACTGGTACGGCGCTTCCTTTCTGGCCGGAACGTACCGCTGCGGCTCTTGATCGGAGTCCCTCAGTCAATGGCTCTCAACGCGCTGCCTCCATTGGAAGGGCCATTGAAGCGCTCAAATCGCTGTCAGCTACGGAACGGGAAAGCCGCATCAGCCAGATGCTGGACTCTGGCGGACTTCTTAAGTCTTCCGCCACTGTGGATAAAACAATGACATGGGAGCAGATCACTCAACTTCACGCCCAAGGCGTGACATTTGGTTCACACACCAGCACGCATGAGATTCTTACCAAAATTCCCGCGCCGCAGGCGGAGCAGGAAATCGTCTCATCTCGCGAAGCGATTCAACAAAAACTGAGTAGTTCCTGCGAACTGTTTTCCTATCCCAACGGAGATTACTCTGATCAAGTGCGCGATTTAGTGGCGCAAGCGGGATATAAGTTTGCGTTCTTGAATCAAGAACCTGGCGTCTGGACGCGCGATTGCGATCCCTTCCTGATTCCGCGAGTCAACGTATGTGAGTATCACCTGGTTGACTCTAAAGGTAATTTTTCTCCGACGATCTTCAATTACGCGGTTGTCTGGAGCGCGGCAAGAGGTTTGCTATCGCATATGTTGTCAAACCGTTTGAAGAAGTTTCAGAGAGGCAGTCAAGCCTCAGGCAAGACATGGAAGCCAAACGAAAAGAAATCCCTGGGAAAATCGTCCTGAGGAATGTTCTGCAGGCTGGTCTATTTTCTATCTCTCTCAGTCAATAGATCGCGATAAACACCAATCAATTTCTGTATCATCACGTCGGCGCTGAATCGCGTTTCTACGGAGGTGCGCCCGTTCTGTCCGATTTGCGCTGCCCGTTCAGGATGCTCGAGCAATGTGAGCAGTCTTTCGGCCGCGGCGGCATCGTCCTCAACCGGAACCAAAAAGCCGTTCTCGCCATCGGTGATTGCTTCAGGATTACCGCCCACGCGCGTGACTACGGAAGGAACGCCGCATGCCATCGCTTCCAGCAGCGCGTTGCAGAAACCTTCACTGCGGGAAAGCAGACAGAACGCGTCACTCATCTTGAGCAGCGGAACAGGATCGCCCACAAAGCCCAGCAGCCTCACATTTTTCTCCAGGCCTAGCTGGCGGACCATTGACTGCATTTTTTCTGCGTAGTCGCGCTCGTAAAGGCTGCCTGCAATTATGAAGACGGCATCCGGGAACGCTTGGCAGACACGTTGTGCCGTCTGTATCAGTGTGTCTATGCCTTTCACCCTGCGGATATTGGCCAGGCAAGCGATGATATGCGAGGCGCCGGCCCAATCGGCGTCTGCAAAGGGATTATCGTCTGAATTCTCAGCGGCAATTTGCTTAAGATCAACTCCGTTATAAATAACTGAAACTTTTTCCGGATCTATGCGGTCAGCGTCAACACAGAATTTCTTTACTTCTTCTGATACGGCAAGCACGCGGTCGGAGAGCCGGTTCACCAGACGATAAGCCAGAGCATACCTGGCTTTCCGCAGTATTCCCATGTCACGGCGGGAAGACAGCAGCAACGCCCCGCTCAGCTTGGCCACAAGGCCGCCCCACAAATTGGAAGTTTCAAAATATGTTTGAACGATATCTACTTTTTCTGTCCGGATCAGTTTGCGCAGCGCGATGACTGCTTTCCAGGCATCCAGATGAAAAAAGCGCTTCCAGGGAAAGACATAAACCGGGACCGAGATACTCTGGAGAATCTCAGGTTTAATACGAAAGGTAGCAATTGAGCAGCGAACTAGCTCTGGCGGCATCAACTGGGCTACCTTCAGCAGGTTGGTTTCTCCGCCGCCCAGGGCCATTAAATGGTCGATAAGGAAGAGCACGTGCGGCCGCGCATTGGCGTCGCCAATGGCCAACTCGTCAAACGCATCTGGGGCGCTAGATGAGCCCTGGGCTTGTGAGGAGTCCAGCACGTGAGTTGAAAATTGTTGCATACCTTCCGTGGAACCAGCGGACGAAAATATCAGGGCACAAAACTTAAGACCCTAAGACTGCAATTTGTCAGCCATAAAGCTTAGATATGGCAAACTCCGTTTTCGTTCCCCAGATTAAAATTCTCTTGCTTTTTCAATGACTTGAGACCGCGAGACCAATTCTTGCGGTCTCTCCGGATTTGCTATCCCATCAATTGTGACATTTTGCTGCAAGCTTTTGCACATTAACTCAAAGTTTGCCGCATATCTCCTTGATTTTGTGTAGATGGCTTTGGCACTGCCCGTGCATATATCCATAGCAGATCATGAAAGCCAAACAGTGCGCGATGATGTAGCCCTTCCGGGCGCGCACTGTCGCTTTTGTAATGACGAATTAACAGATTTGGGCGGATCGAACCATGGTGAAAAAGTTTACCTACTCTATTATCGGAATTTTGTTATTTCTGCTCTCAGGAAGTTTGTTTTTGGGGGCCCTTGAATTCCACAATGTGATTGCTGATGGTGTGCAACATTTTGAATCATTTCCTGAGTCCGCATGGCTGATTGTTCTGGGATCACTCCTGATTTCAGGAGCAACCTTCTTGCGCCGCCGGCGCGCTGCCGCTCGCACTCGGTAGATATCTCAAGGAACAGCGAAATTGGTTCCCGCTGGTCCTTTAGAAAAACGAAGCCCTCCGTGAGGAGGGCTTTTGTTATCTCATTTTAGCTAAGCGCCTGCTTTTGCCGTGTACCTGTAGTATCCATTCTCCGGTGTTTCTTCGGCAGCATTGAAAACCACCCCGGTGATCTTGCGTGGGTCAACCTGAGCCAGTACTTTCGCCAATGACTCGCGGGGTGTCTTGCGGGCACGCGCCACCACCATCACGCTCTCGCAAGAAGCGGCGATCAATTCAAAGTCGGCAAGGTTTAACGCCGGAGGCGAGTCCACCAGGACTAGGCGGAAAGATTCGGTTGCCCAGCCCATGAACTCTTTCCAGCGTTGTCCGGAAAACAGCTCAGAAGGCGAGGCGCTGGTTTCGCCGGCCGGCAGAATGTGGAGTCCGGGAATATCAGTCCGGAGTATAGCAGATTGATAAGAGCAGTCCTTTTCCAGGATCTCAGCCAGACCGGGTGATTCCGGGTCGCCCGCCAAAATCGATAGTCCTCGCGTGCGCAGGTCGGCGTCCACCACCAGCACCGGCCAGTTTTCGATCTTGGCATAGCAGATGGCCAGATTGAAGATCGTCAAGGTTTTGCCTTCACCCTGCGCGGAGCTGGTTATGACCAGTGATCGCGCGCCGGTCCGGGTCTGCTGTTTTACCAGGCGGGTCCGGAGCGTGCGGTAGGCTTCCACTGCGGCCTGCATCGCGGGATTGTATTGCGATACCAGAAAGGACCGCTCTTCTGTGCGCGGCAGCTTAACGCTTCGGCAATTTTCCAGCCGGACGGCCGCAACCTGAGAAGCAACTTCATTCGACTCTTCCAGGGGTTGCAGCAAGTGCTGAAGATCAATCTGGCTGGAATGCGAAGCCGCCGCCCCGTTGCTTTCCATGTGCTCCTTTAGCGAACTGACAAGGTCCTGAATATTGACATTCGCCGTTGCTGGAACTGGATCTGTTTTTCTTACGGTGCGAGTTTCGTTAAAGAATTTGCTCATGCCGTCTTTGTTCCTGTCTGAATTTATTTCAAATTGTTATTACTTTTTTTTTGATAGCTAAGAACCTGTCTTTGCCAAACTTTCCGGCGATGCTACAGGCGCGGGCTGTTCCCAGCCCATTTCCTCGGCTGCTTCAAGCACTGCATCCGCGCCAACTTTTTTTAGCTGGCGCCGGAAACCGACGCCAAGAGTGTGGTCGCAAATCGAGTTGATCAGCCGCGGAACGCCATTCGTAAGACGAAAAACTTCTTCCAGCGCCGATGTGTTAAACGGGTTTTCGCCGCGCAATCCGGCAACATACAGCCGTTCCGCAATGTATGCTCTGCTTTCGGTCAAAGTCAGCGCGCGAAGTTTAGTCACTACAGAGATCCGCTGCTTCAATGCCGCTAATTCGGGCTTGGTCAATAGCGGAAGAAGTTCCGGCTGGCCGCACAGAATGACCTGCAGGACATTGACGGGATAATTATCCAGGTTCATCAGCAGGCGCACCTCTTCTATAAGCTCCGGCGGCATCAGGTGCGCTTCATCGATGATGACTACCACGGCAGTGTTGCTCTTGTGTGACGCCAGCAGCAGCTCGTGGAGCGCGCGCAGGCGGGCTGGTTTGGTTGGCGCAGAGGCGTGAATTTCCAACTCATCAAACAAGGCCTCGAACAGTTCGTCCGGGGTCAGCGTTGGATTCACCACAAAAGCTGAGCGCAGCGGCCGTTCGCGCGTAGCCTCATGCGAAAGGATGTGCTGCAGGCAGTAAAGCAGCGTGGTCTTGCCGGTGCCGATGGGCCCAATAGCGACTTGCAGGCCCTTGCGTCCGACCACTCCTTCCACCATGGCGCGAAGGGTGTTGCGATGCGGCTCCGCAAGATGAAGGAAGCGAGGGTCCGGTGTGAGCCGAAAAGGATCTTGTTTTAAGCCGTAAAAATTTGAATACATTGCCTACCCTAATGTGAACTTCCGCGTGATTAGCTGGAAGGTCAACTACCTAACTATTGGCAAGTGTGCTGCCAAAGCATCTCAGCAAATACCTTTTATTTTCAATGATTTACAAGCAATTTGTGACATCCCGGCGAAGTTTCTTTCATGCTTATATGCAGGAAATTGCACATTTTGCAGCAGAATTTCCTTCAGGCTGGTCAAAGGCGCTTTAGCGACCACCGGGTGCTGTCGTCGGGATGGCAGACGCGGAGGCAGCGCGCTTCATTTCCCCTACCCAGGACGCCAGGTTTTCCACGCCCTGGCGGACCTGCTCGCAAATATTGTTTGTGGCAGTTTCATCAGCAAGATAAGGATCGGCAATATCGAGTGTTTCCGGCGTTCCAAAGAGTCCGAGCAAAGTTGTGCGGTTCGCCATTCCCGAAAATTCCTGCCGCAAGCGATTGAGGTTTTCCAGATCCATGGCAATCACCAGGTCAGCGTTTACCAATTGATCACGCAAAACGCGCGCAGAGCGATGGAATGACAGATCGATCCCAAATGACTTTCCGATTCTAAGGATCTTTTGCGGACAGCCTCGACCGGTCTGATCGTGGAATCCTGCAGAATCAATTGTCACGCCGCTCAGCCGTTTTTCTGCGAGCGCGGCTGCCAGCGGGCTCCGACAGATGTTGCCGTAACACAGAAAGAGAATCTTGCCTGGTGCACCTGCGGCTTTCAGCCGGCGCAACAAGGCATGGTGGTGGTGCAGTAAGCTCCGTTTAATTTGCCAGTCTTTGAACTTGCGGTAGGCTGGACGCAACTGGTCGGTTACTGCCACAGTCAACACTCTGCGGGAAATCCCCAGATCACGCCAGTCAAAATGGTCCCAGCTTTCACGGCCGGTCAAGGGAAGTAGAAGCTCCAGAAAAGAAAACGCGCGCGAGCGCGTATGTAACAAGGGATCGTGCCGGTCCGCGCGGATATTGCATTTGAGCCAGTCCACGTCCGTACGCAGGTCGCGCGTGTAATAAGGGACTTTGTACTTTGGTTGCGGAGCCGGTTGCTCGCGTTTTGCAACCTGCAGCAAGCCCAGGGGAAAATCCACGCCGGCATCGATGGAAAGTGCCAGCGATCCCCAGAGACGAGGATTAATCTCCATTAGCCAGTGTTGCCCTTTGGCATCTATCTTGAATTCAACCATGGCCACGCCGTGCCAATTGAGTGCAGTTAAAAGCTTTTCAGCGTCTTGAAGCATTGCCACCGGTGGATCAATGGAACGGCGGTAAGAGCTTGCTCCGCCAGTGAGCGGATACTCATGCACGCGTTCATGCGCGAAGTGCCAGATTTTTCTGCCGCGGTTGAACAGAAATTCAACCCCAACGCCGCGACCGTGAATATATTCCTGCTGCTGGACCGGGGTAAATGGAAGCCAGCGCCGCAACTGCTCCTGCCGTTCCGATTCATTTTTCACCACAGCCACGGCGAGCGTCCGCAACCCACCATCGACTATCACCTTGCTGTGCGTTGGCTTCAGCACCACGGGGAACTGTTGTAGCGGGCCGATTTCCGATAGCGTTGAAAGCAAGACTCCGCTCGGGGTTAGTATTCCCAGTTGATGCGCCAGTTGCCATGTCTTTTCTTTATCCAGCGCCATATCAAGTGCTTCATCACCCGCAACGACGGCCTTGCGGCGAAGAGGATCGTTTTCATCCAGTTGCCGTAGCCCCAGAAGCGACGCTTCAGTGGCGGGCACAATCAAGGTGTAATTGCGAAGGTTATCCTGCTCCCGCAACCACGTCTGGAAGTCCGCCGCGCTCTCCAGAGACGGTTGCTGTAGCTTGCGCGCTACGTAGCGCGAGTGCATAGCCAGGCAGTCCGGGATTTGGGACGCAAGGTCTACCAGCACTCCAGCTCGGCCCAGGCTCTGCAGGGTTTCCAGGGCCGCGCGGCTATGTCCGTCAAGAATCAGTACAGTCATTTCGCTCATGCTTCCGGCCTGTGCAGCCGCCATGCTGTCAGCGCGGCACTTTCCGCGCTGGGGATGCGGGGCAACCGGTGAACGTCAAGCGCCTTGCCATCTTCTATTACGCCGCCTTCAGTAGTCACTGCCGCGCAATACGTTTTCTGGACCAGCTGATAAGCTCGCCTGTCATAAGCGCCATTGGGATAGCAGAAGAACTCTATCTTGCGTTCCAGCCGCTGTTCCAGACACCGGCGGCTCTCCAGTATTTCCTCTTCGATTTCCTGACCGCTCAACTTAGTCAGGATAGGATGGCTCAATGTATGCGATCCCACGGTGATGAGCTCGCGATCGAGCGAACGCAGGTCATTCCAATTCATGATGTCGAAAGCTTCCCGCTGGGCGGCGCTCGGCAGGAAACCAGCAGTGGCTTGTCTTACGGTTTCCTCGGCTTTGCGGCGTTGTTCCAGCGGCAGAGTTTTCATCCATTCAACGATTGCGTCAACTGATATGCCGGGCGCCAGGAGTTTCATGCGCAGCTCAGCCAGGTCTGCCGCCGCAAGCGTTTGCAGACGGCAGCGCATTTCGTGATTCCAAAGCCACTCGCCGGATTCAACTAATGCAGGACAGACAAACATCGTCGCGGGCAGTTGCAACTCGCGCAAGATGGGATAAACCACCGTCAGGTTATTGCGCAAACCATCATCGAAGGTCAAAACGATTTCATGTGCCAACGGATGGGAACCGTTCATTATCCGATCCAGCATCGTTTCCAGCGACACTACTTTGAAATGCCTGGCCAGATAACGTAACTGAGCTGCCAACTCTCCGGCGCCTTGCGGCGCAACGCCGTGGTACATAAGGATGCGTCCGCAGCCCTGGTGCCGCGCAATGACCGACGAGAGGCCGCTACGGAACGAGATGGCGTGCCCTAAGGATTTCAATTCAGTTGTAACGGACAAAAAGTTTGCTCCAACTTGGCACTTTCACCCAAGGCTCATGATCGATAGGGTGAACCAGAGGTGAGAGCAGTTAGGTTGCCGTTTGGTCTCGTTTGGATGGGTTCAAACCGTCACGACAATGGGCGTTGTTGTGCGCGTGTTTCCACTAAGTTAGCAGCCATTTGCTGTTTTCCGACCGCAAAGTCAACTTGCGGAAAAGACAATCCGATTGCTCATCGTGTGCAACATTTTTCACATCTGCTGAATTAGTTCTGAAAATCCCGACGTAACCTGTTGCTTTCACAGCGACTTCCATTCGACTTCAACGGCAGCTGCGTTGCACTATTCAAAGCAAACGGGGCAAGCCACGCCTGAAAAACGCCCCAGGAGAATAAAGACGGTTGAGTAAGCAGGACCCAAAGCCGAAGCAAACCCATGTTCTAAGCGTGGACGTGGAGGACTATTTCCAGGTAGAAGCGTTTGCCGGATCAGTTGACCGAAAAGGCTGGCATCGGTGGCCTTCCCGCGTGGTCGCGAATACTCAGCGTGTGCTGGATCTCTTCGACCAGCACAATGCCAAGGGAACATTTTTCTTTGTCGGTTGGGTGGCCGAACGATTTCCGCACCTGGTGCGTGAAGTCCAGTCCCGTGGGCATGAGCTTGCCTGCCATAGTTACTGGCATCGTACGGTCTACAGCCTAACGCCGGATGAGTTCCGCAAAGACACGCGGCAGGCTAAACAAGCGATTGAAGACGCAACGGGGATGTCAATAGCCGGTTATCGCGCACCGAGTTGGTCGATTACCAAATCCTGCCTCTGGGCGCTCGACATTCTGGCCGAAGAGGGATTTACATACGACTCCAGCATCTATCCCATTCGTCATGATCTTTACGGAGTGCCAGGTGCGCAACGGTTTCCGTACACGCATGATTGCGCGAACGGACTGAAACTTCGGCAGTTTCCCCCGGCGACGCTTCGCTTTTTTGGCACAAATCTTCCCGCAGCCGGCGGAGGATATCTGCGAATCTTCCCAGCGGCTTTTACCGAGTTTGCGTTTCGCACATTTGAAAAGAAGTACGGCGAACGGGTAGTGGTTTATCTGCATCCTTGGGAGCTTGATCCGGAGCAGCCGCGCATCAGTGGGCCGATGAAGTCGCGTGTGCGCCACTATACAAACCTCAAACATATGCATGCCAAGCTGAATACAGTCTTGAGCCGGCGCAAATTTCAGCCTTTCAAAGACGTACTGGCCCAGGAAGCCGCTGAAGCTGACGCGCAGCAGATCGCGCGCCATTCCCCCGGCTTAGTGGTCGATAAACACTTGCATGAACCGCTTCACGCGGTGGCGCACATCGCAAAAGGTAAAAGATGACGCAGCCTGCCGATCGCAACATGGTTCTTGCCTATCACGAGGTGATGCCAGAATCGAATTACGCTTACTGCGTGACGACAGCTTCATTTGTCGAGCAACTGCGCTTGCTTGATTCGATGAAAAAGACAAAGTCACTCGGTGCCCAGATTACTTTCGATGATGGCGAGCAATCGCAATTTCACAACGCGGCGCCGTTGCTGGCTGAGCACGGAGTTAAGGCCACATATTTTGTCACGCCCGGCCTGATTGGCACAGCGGCAAAATTTCTGGGCTGGGATGATTTCAGGGCATTACAGGCAGCGGGGCATTCAGTTCAGTCGCATGGCTGGTCGCACAAGTTTCTTACGTTTTGTTCTGAAGCGGAACTGGCTCACGAGCTGCGCGCGTCAAAACAATCACTGGAAGATAATCTCGGTAGCGCCGTCGAAGAAATATCGGTTCCAGGCGGACGATGGAACCGGCGGGTGCTCCATGCGTGCGCTGCTGCCGGGTACCGGCGCGTTTACGTTTCCCATCCCTGGGTCGAAACAGAAATTGACGGAGTCGAGGTAATTGGCCGGTTCATGGTGCGCCGTACCACCACGATTCTTGAGCTCGAGAAAATAGTCGCCAAAGATCGCAGCGCACTGCGTAAATTGCGCCTGCGCTCGCAGCTCAGAGAAGGGCTGGTCGGAGTGTTAGGCGACAGCTTATACCATCGGCTCTGGTGCCGCTTGACTGGATACAACGAATTTGAAGCGGCCCGTCAGCAGGATATGCATATTTGAGAGACAAGAAATGAATCGCGTGAAGGTATTACAACTCATCAGCAGCGGCGGCTATTACGGGGCGGAAAACATGCTGCTGAACCTCTGCGCGAGCCAGCAGAAAGCCGGTTGCCAGCAAAGCCTGATGCTTTTTTACAACGTGCATGCGCCCAACGTTGAGTTTTATGAACGTGCGCGGCGTCGCGGCTTGAGCGTGCGCATGGTGCACTGCCAGGGCCGCGCAGACTGGCGCGCCGTCCGCCAGATTGAGGAGTGCATTCAGGAAGACGGCATTGAACTACTCCACACGCATGGATACAAAGCCGATCTCTATGGTTACGTCGCCGCGCGGCGCTCCGACAAACCTATCGTCGCAACCTGCCATAACTGGGTGGGAGGCACCGCTGCTCTGGGAATCTACAACCATCTGGACCGTATGGCGCTCAAGAGATTTCACGGTCTTGCAGCCGTATCGGATTCGGTAGCGCGGCGCCTGCTCGACTCCGGCGTCGCCGCCAAGAAAATCAGGACGATAGCAAACGGTATCGATGTGGAACCGTTTGAGCGTGCACGTCCTTTGCCGGTGTTCGACTTTGATGGCAACAAAGTCGTCGGCATGGTTGCCCGGCTTGATCTTCAGAAAGGTTTTGAGTATCTGCTGCTGGCCGCCCGTGAACTTTGCGGAACTTTTTCAGGATTGAAAATTGTTATCGTAGGTGAAGGTCCTGATCGCCAGGCGATTGAGAACATGATCCAGCGATTCGGATTGCAATCCAGCGTGATCCTTGCTGGTCAGCACTCTGATATGCCGGGTGTTTACGCGGCGATGGATATCTTTGTCCTGCCATCGCTCAATGAAGGATTACCCATGACCATTCTTGAAGCCATGGCAGCGTCCAAGCCCGTGATCGCAACCAGGGTCGGCGCGATCCCCAGCGTGATCAAAGATGGAGAAACGGGGTTGCTCGTTGATCCCGCAGATGTTGATGGATTGCGAGATGCGCTCGCGCGCTTGCTTACCGATTCTGATCTGTGCCGCCGCCTTGGCGCGGCCGGCCACGATTGGGTGAGCCGCAATTACACCTCTGAAGCCATGGCGCTGAAGTATCGCCAGATGTATGACGACGTTCTGGGCACTTCAGCGATTGCTACTGTCCCCACACGAGCGCTGGACAGCAGGAATGCTGATGCGAGGCAGGCATGAGTTCACTCGAACAGGCCGTGCCATTGACGAGCATCACACAAACCGTGTCGAGCCCCGTTGTGAACATTTCCATCATCATCCCAGCGCTGAATGAGGAAAGAATGATCGGCCGTTGTCTGGAGTCGCTTACAAGGCTGACCTTCGCTTGTGATCGATTTGAAGTGTTGATTGTAGATAACGGATCGCGCGATAAAACCCTGGCCATCGCGGAATCTTTCAAAGATCGCCTCAACCTGAAGGTCCTGCAACAGGCGGGTGTTCGCATTTCCGCGTTGCGCAATCTGGGAGCGCGCACCGCATCGGGGGATATCCTGGCGTTTCTAGATGCAGATTGCCTCGTCCCCTCAGACTGGCTCGATCGTGTTTTTGCTTTAGCGCCTGCCAATGGCGCAGGGGTTCTCGGCGCCCATTACTTGTTGCCGGAAAATTCATCATGGGTAGGAAGAACATGGCATCGCTATCAGGAAGCACCCAAGTCCGGTGAAGTGTCACATGTCCCAGCCGGCGACCTGATTATGCGCCGTGAAGACTTTCTAAAGCTGGGCGGCTTCGACGAAACGATTCAGACGAATGAAGACTATGAGCTTTGTGAGCGTGCCAGAAAAGCTGGGATGCAGGTCCGTGCTTTTCCCCAGATCGGCGTGATTCATCTGGGGACGGCCCAGAGCCTGCGCATCTTCTTCCGCAAACAGGCATGGCACGGGACACACGTTATCAAGGTGTTTCTCCGCAATCCACTGAAGTCGCATAATCGCAAAGCTGTGTTCTTTGCCGCATACACTTTGCTCAGCCTGCTGGCTGTGGCGACCGGCATCATATGGATGCTTGCGTGGCACGGACCCTGGCTATTGCCCGCGGCAGGGTTTGCGGCATTGTGCCTGCCACCAACTGTGCTGGCCGTCAGGCATGTACTGAGCAGCCAGAGATACTCTGATTTTTTCCCTCTGTTCGCGCTCTATCTGACCTACGGAATTGCCCGCGCCAAAGCGCTCTTAAGCATCAAGAACTTTATCTAATCGGTGTCGTTTAGTGGACTGCGGCCCGCACGTTCGTAGGCGGATTCGGTCTTGTCGCGGTACCGGAGAAAAATTCATAAGCGCCAAGGTCGTATCCTGCTCCCTGCGCGCGCAGCACTCCATCCTTGTCCGTATCGATAGTTGGACCAGGATTCGGTTCGAAAGGATTATTGGGCACAATTGTCAGGCCCGTGTTGATGGCCGGGCTGCCAGTGAGAATGTGGTAATCGCCAATGGTGCGATTCGCCAATAAGGGATCCGCATTGATGTTGTTAGTCGTTTGCGCGGGGCCTGAGCCAACTCCGAACCAGAGATTTTTGTCTCCGGTGATTTGGGCCAGGCTGCCGTCAATATAGATTTCACCCGCAAGCTGGTAAGCGATATTGTTGCGGAGATGCATGATCAGTGTTGCCGGGCCGCCGCCCACGCCAAATGCCCCGCGCGAGCCGCTGGCGTTCGCTGAGTTATTAGCGGCGCAGTCAGAAAGCGTGTTGTTAAACACTTCCACAGAGCCAGTTCCGGCCACGCCATTATTTGTGATGCCGGCAACATAGATGCAGGAAAACGCCGCGCCCAGTTGCAGGGGATCCATGCGGCCAACGTTATAGATCACGTTGTTATAGGCCTCCACCGGCCCCTTTGACGGATCCACCGTGGCGAAGTTGATGCCGTTGCAGTTGTCTCCGTGAATCAGGTTGTCATGCACATGCAAATCGAATTGATCAAAGCCGGTAGTGTCTGTGGCGCCGCAGGCCGGAGTACAGAGAGGTGAAGAATGGAACTGCAGTGCTCGGCAGGTAAAGTTATCGTGAATATGGTTCCAGCCTACGTCAATATGGTTTGAATCCGTACTGAAATAAACGGCGTGATAAAACTTTGAGGACGTGGGATTGATGCCGGCATTGTGCACGTCATTGCCGTAAAACTTTGCCTGGTTGCCCCCGCTCATTTCAAAGCAACCCACCTGATCGTCAGCGCCGGGGCACTGCATTTCATTGCCGATAATCCGCCATCCCGTGCCGCCAATGTCCATGGCCTGTGTGCCGCCCACAATGTGCAATTGCGAGATCACCCAGAAATCTTCATTGGTCCCGATATTCGGTGTGCGGATTCCATAGTGCAGGCCGCCTGCCACACCCACCGTCACGGTCGCATTAGGATAAGCGATCAGGGCTTTGGGCGCAGCTGCCGTCCCGGAGTTACTCGCGCCATTGTTGTCCATACTCAGGTACGCGGTGAAGTTGTCCTGCGATGTTTGCGAAACCGCATCCTCGATGTAGGCCGTATCGCCTGCGGCAATGGCGTTCTTGGCTTTTACAATCGTCTTCCAGGGCGACGTGAAGCTTCCTGTATTGGCGTCGTTCCCCGTGGTGGCGACAAAAAGTATGTTGCCTGCCCGCACCGTGAATGGCAAACTATTGCTGGCGCCAATTCCCGGCACATTCACGATAATGCTTCCCGTTTTTGCTGCGGCCCCCAACTGGAAAATGATCTTGCCATCGGACCAGAGAGGATAGCTCGCAACCGCGCCTCCGCCGACAGTCACCGTTGACGTTCCTTGTGTGGCCCCAAAGCCCTTACCCCAGATTGTGACCCATACGCCGTTGTTGTTCTGGCCGCCCGTATTCGGGCCGCTTTCCAGATCAGAGAAAAAAATGCGCGGTGGCGCGGTTTGCCCGCTCATGAACGCAGCAGACAACAGCAAGGACAGCACTGAAACGACTTTTACAAATTTAAGCATTGCAACTCCAACTTCATAAACTTGGTAACGATCAGAAATGTCTGTGACCCGCTTAGGGCACTGGAATGGTCACGGCGACCTGTGTGGAAGCCGCGCTCTCTACACCGCTGGTATCCACAGCGGTGACCACGTAAAAGTACTGCTTGCCCGAAACGGGGGTGGAATCGGTAAAAAGCAGTGTCGACGCCGCAACCGTCGGAGAAATCTTGCTATAAGGGCCTCCGCTCACCGTGCTTCGGTAAACGTTGTATCCCTGCAGCGTCGCGGATGTGCTTGCGTCCCACGCGATATCGACTGAATGAGCGAGCGGAGCAAGGCCAGTGCCCGCAAGAGGAATGGAGAGCACGGTTGTTCCGTTACTCATCAGGACCAGGCTGCCGTTCACCGTTCCTGCCGCGGCCGGATTAAACACAACCGGAACATTCACGCTTTGCGCCGGATTCAGATTGATCGGCGTCGTGATGCCTACGGAAAATCCAGAGCCAGCGATGCTGTCCTGCGTGATTGCGATCGCAACACTGCCTGTGTTGGTAATTTTTGTCGTCTGCGTTGTCGGGGTGTTCAGCACCTGTGAGCCAAATCCAAGGCTGCTGGGGGTCGCGGAAAGGCTTGCTGAAGAAGGCGCCGGCGTGGGAGTGGGCGAAGGAGCGGGTGGTCCACCGGCGGACTGTGAGCCGCCTCCTCCGCACCCGATCGCGCTCATCATTGAGATGAGTAACACCAGAAAAGCTCCGGCATGACCTGTATGATTCGTTTTGTTTCGCACCGTAACTCCTAAATCTGAAGAAAACTTTCAGGCGCTCTGCCAGCGCTTCTGAAACTCCTTCATCACTTCATCACTTCAATGGTTTGCGTCTCAAGAGATAAGTGTCTGCAGTCGAATCGTTCGACCATGCACCCCGCCATGTGCAGTCCACTGTCTTCCAGTGACCGCGCGTGCGCGCGCCTGCTCTCATCTCTTGCTTATGTGCTTAGCCAAAAAAACCAAAGTTCCCGAAAGGAAAAAACTACGAGGGTACTGCTAAGTCGTTGCAAAACGAATTGCAAGAATGTGGCCACAGATTCAGAAGCGCAGAAACACTGGAATTTGGCGGGTGTTTAAGAAAGAGACGAGAAGGGGAGAGGAATCAAAAGTGTAAATTGTTCCAGCGGCGATGTGAACAAGATGTAATTTCGAGATCGGTAGTTTAGCTGACACAAGCAGTTGCGTAGTGTGCAAAGAGTTGCACACTACGCCAAAAGCTACACAATGCGGGTCATTTCCATGCGAAACACGCTTTGCCCGAAATAAGAGAGGGTCTTGGGAATCGAGGTAAATCGGGCATACCTCAGGAGCTTACCGCTGGCCCAGGTGATATCTGGATTGCCAAAGCCGCAGCCGCTCAGTAGCTTTGCCCAGAACTCCGGCTGCTGATGCTTGAACCATTCGATATTAGGTGTTAATGGACTCCGCATTCCCAGATCGCCGAAGACGTTGTGTCGCGCGGCATCCATGATAATGAGTTTGCCTCCCGGCTTCATCATGGCGGCAATGTTCCGAAAAATATCCTGGTACTCGCGGACTGCATCTGGCGAGTCGAGCAGCGCAATACAGCTTTTTTCATCCAGATGATTGATGGAAGCCACGGACAACACGACGTCGAAATGGTTCTTGGGACCCTGAAAAGCTTGAACGGTAAGCGGAAGAATCGTTGCCTGCGGCAAATCAAGTTTTTTTGCCATCAGCTTAAAAGCATTGTGGCATTCGCTGGAATCGTAACAACCTTCAGCCATCGGTTCCAGGCCTACCGTCTGCGCACCATGAAGAGCAGCCCACAGGCAAAGCATCCCCTTGCCGCAGCCGATCTCAAGCATAGTCTTACCGCGGAAATCTATGTCGCGGAAAAGCTGTGTGGCGAAACGCGCGAAATCAAAGCCATGGTTCCATAACCCCATTTCCTGGCCTAGTTTTCTGAGACGCTCAGCAGGAGAAACGGTCATGGGTTCGGTTGGAACGCTCTGATAGATGGTTGACATTACTTTTGCTCCGGTTGAGAAGTTTGTCGCGAAGATTCACGTGCGCGGGATGTTGCTTGGCCACGCAGCGCAGTCACCATGCCCGCTGGAAGCTTGCGCTTTAGCCATGTTTTGAATCTGCGTTTTTGCTTTTGTACTTGAAGATAAAGCCGACCCAGCTTTGAAGGTCCGGCAAGGAACAAATTGAGATAGTTTTCCTGGTGCGCTCCGAACTTCGATTTATACGGATCGTCGCCTCCCAGAAAGTCATAGCGCCTGGCTCCGGTGCGGATCATCTCCTCCAGAAAATATGCTTTCAATGCATAGCCAATCTTTTCTGCCGCGTATTTGGGATGAAAGCCTTCCTGCAAAAGTGAGACTGTATCGTGATAGCGAAAACAGAATTGGGCCCCAACGGTTTCGCCATTCAATTCCAGCTGCCAGAATTCCAGCCAGCCGCGCTGCAGGAAGGCCGTTGCCATTCGATAGTAGAAATCCCGCCGTTCATTGCCGGCGAATGCGCCAGTTTCACCGCGCCCGGTCCAGCGCATCTGGTGCAGATCAAACAGGGTTTGCAAGCGGGTTTTGAGATCCGCCACATCTTTGCAGCGCGAGAATTTAACGGTGAACCGTGATTGAAGGCGCCTGGGATAACGCGTAAGCAGTGGGCGGAAAGAAGAGTCCAGAGAACTCACGTACTGCGGCCATGTCGAAGGCAAATCAATAATGAAGTTGGGTGTCAGCGTGGAATCGATCCTTATGCCGGACTCTTGCGCTTCGCGGCAAAGGCGTTCCGCCACCGGTGAATGTTGCGGCAGTGTCTCCAGCGCACATACGTGCCATTCTTTCTGGGCGGCAAGCCAAGCGATAAATGCTTTCGCGCAATCGCCGGCATGTTCCGGAGCGGTGATGAAATCCAGACCGTCAGAGTCTCCTGATCCCGCGCCAACCATACGGAGGGTTGTTAAAGATAAGCCCAGAAAACGTGTCCGGTCGACATACAAAGGAGCGATTCCGACGACAGCGCCAATAGAGTCAGCAAACACCAGAGCAAAAAAATTCCTGTTCTGGTCGTAAGCCTGCCACCAGGAAGCCAGCCATTCTGGCGTCTGGAAGATGGAAGATGCTGGATTTGCCTGCAACAAACTGCTCCAGCGCTCACGAAACTGTTCCAATTCTTCCCAGCTACGGCATATGTGGACCGTGCATTCTTCTGCTCTAGGGCAGGATTCGAGCGGGAGCGCCGTTTCTGTCAGTCCAGCAAGCATGGATTTGCATAGAGAAATGCAAGTGGACTGCCAACACATGCTGATATCATCGACAATAATATTAAG
Source organism: Terriglobia bacterium (assembly GCA_020072645.1). Lineage (NCBI taxonomy): Bacteria > Pseudomonadati > Acidobacteriota > Terriglobia > Terriglobia bacterium. The sequence goes on along the minus strand of JAIQGK010000009.1, from coordinate 191,511 downwards.
AAAATAAAGGGATTAATGTAGAAATCCCAATAATCTCTAGGCAGCAATATGAAACTATTTGCATATTTATGGCGAATCCGGATGTGCAAAAGTTTTAGAATTTCCAATCTTTTCCCTTGCAAATAGTTTGCACACTCCTTATAGTACATTGTACTTAAGTACAGTAAGTTTATTGGCCAAGTGGACGATTGCCATTTGGTTTTCAGTAGGCCCCCACGGATCGCTTTTCTGACAATTCTGGAAAAGCTACCCATCGCGCTGAAGATCAACGGCATTTCGACGGAACCGGACACCTGGAAGGGGTTACAGAATCGTGCAGAATCAAAATATCTCAGTTGGCTGGTCTTGCATTGGCTTTGCCGCTAGTGCGGTATTGGTAAAACAGAGATCTTCCAGTCGGGCATTTCCTGAACTACGCGGCGTGTCATGCCGCAGGTGGTTCTTGCGATTGCCTCTCTTCCGATCCACTTCAATCGTTTCTCATTTTGTGCACGGGTGCGTACGAGCATTTGCTCGAAACGGCAATTGAAAGCATAAAGCGCAATTAATTGGTTGCAACTCACTGCACATAGTGATCGCGATCACACGGTTATTGGATGAAAACGTAATAGGATCATTTTTATCCAATGGTGATTCCCTCGGCCTTCGGTGGGGACCGTTTCGCGCTTCAGGTAATGGGATAAGGAATGATGGAAAAAGAACAAGTTAATACCGATGTCGAATGTCCGGTATGTCACAGCCTGAGCGCTTCCGCATTGCATTCATCTCATTGCTCCGGTGAGGACATCGTGGAGGTGATTCCTCCTGAGCGGCGGAAACGGCAGTTGCGTTGCGGACATGAAGAAGTTGAGCCATCGGCTTTTCCTCTGGTTTCCGCGGCGCACGAATTTAAAACTCCCCTGGTAGTCATGCTCGGATATACAGATCTTTTGCTCAACGGGCATCTGGGCGGGATCAACCAGAGACAGAAGCAGGTACTGGGAGAAATTCAGGAAGGCGCGCAGCGTCTGCAAAAACTGATTCAGGACCTTTTACTGCTTCAGGAACTTAAAGCGGGTCGCATCGTTGCACAGAACCAGGAATCGACAAGCGTGGATGAAAGTGTCAGCGAGATTTTTAATTACTGGGCGCCTACGGCCACGCAGAAGCGCATCAGGTACCAATTTAATCCATCTGAAGGCAATGAAAGAGTCCGGGTTGAGCCGCTCAAACTCCAGCATATTATTTCCAATCTGATCGAAAATGCGCTGAAGCATACACCTGCGCAAGGATTAGTGACGGTCAGCGTGACACCTTGCTTCTGGGAACGGCGAAAGGCGCAGAGCGAATTTTTGTTCAACATGGAGCGGAAAGAAACCCGCAAGGTAGAAAATGCTGTTCGCATAGACGTAAGTGATACCGGACGCGGCATCGCGCCCGAGCATCACGACGAGATTTTTGGAGACTTCGTACAGTTGCCGGGCGGCTCCGCTCGCGGCACCGGGTTAGGTCTGGCCATCGCCCGGCGTCTGGTGGAAGCGCACGGCGGCGTCATCTGGGTTGAAAGCGAAGTCGGTAGAGGAAGCAAGTTTTCATTGTTGTTGTCCCAGGCCAAACAGGAGGCCAATTGAGCGCGCCAAATATACTACTCGTCGACGATGAACCAAGTGTTCTTCGTTACACCAAGACTTTGCTCGAAATTGAAAATTACAATGTGGAAACCGCAGGCAGCGGTGAAGAGGCATTGCAGCGCATGACCCGGGGACCTGCGCCCAATTTGATCGTTCTGGACATGGTGATGCCGGGAATGGACGGCCTGCAAACACTGGAAAACTGCAAGAAACTCCATCCCGAGCAAAAAGTCGTGATGATTTCCTGCGTGAATGACACAAACCGGGTGGTGCAGGCGATTAAGCTCGGAGCGTCCGACTACGTTACAAAGCCATTTTTGTCGCAGCAGTTTCAAGGCGCGATTCGCAAGGCACTGAATCCGGCTGTTTTGAATAATATGCAGCCTGCTGCTCCGGTAAAAGGCTCAGAGCTGGTTGACGATCTGGACGATGATTTCTTTTTTCTGGCCGCAAGCCCTGCCATGAAGCAGATTCGAGCCCAGGCTGCACTGATCGCCAAGGTGAACGTGCCCGTCCTTCTTCTGGGTGAGAGCGGCGTTGGCAAGGAAATTCTGGCGCGACTAATCCACAAAATGTCGATCCGGGCGCATCGCCCCATGGCAAAAGTGAATTGCGCTGCGTTGCCGGCGGACCTGCTGGAAAGCGAATTGTTTGGTTATGAAGCGGGAGCTTTTACCGGCGCCAACAAATCAAAGCCGGGTAAGTTTGAGATGGCGCACAAAGGCACCATCCTGCTGGACGAAATCGGGGAAATGAGCGCGCCATTGCAAGCCAAGCTGCTGCACGTTCTCCAGGATGGCACATTCTCGCGTCTGGGCGGCCGCGCCAATGTTACGGTTGATGCGCGCGTTCTGGCAGCGACAAACATTGACGTGAAGAAAGCCATTGCCGAGCGCAGGCTCCGTGAAGATCTTTACTACCGCCTGAATGCTTTTACCGTTACGGTGCCGCCATTGCGTGAGCGGCGCGAAGAAATTCCAATCCTGCTGCGTTATTACATGAATAACTTTGCGCGCCAGTTTGGGAAAAACGCTTTGCCTATTTCTGACAAACTGGTGCAGGAATGCATGCGCTACGCGTGGCCCGGCAATCTGCGCGAGCTGGGAAACCTGGTAAAGCGCTATCTGGTGCTGGAAGACGAAAATCAGGTACTGGATGAGTTGCAGACCAAGAGCAGGGATGGAAGCGTGGAAGATGGCGCCTCATCATCCGGGCACGGCGGATTGAAAGCCCTGGTACGCAGCTTGAAAGACGATGCGGAAGCCAAGGAGATCCAGCGCGCGCTGGATGATTCCAACTGGAACCGCAAAGTGGCCGCGGCGGATTTGAATATCAGCTACAAGGCGTTGTTATATAAGATTAAACAGCATGGCTTGTCGCCGGCGGGGAGCCGCGAGCACGGCCTGCGTGCTAGAGCCAACTAAAGACAAATTTCTGGTCAACACAGCTTACGGCTGCTGCTGACGCGAGGTCCATATATCGATGGCGAAGTATCTTGTTACGGGCATTGCGGGGTTTATTGGGTCTTCGATCGGGCATGAACTGGTCCGTCGTGGAGAGACGGTTAGAGGTCTGGACGATTTTTCCACGGGCAAGCGGCAGAACATCGCTGATATTGAGAATGACATCGATTTCCGGGAGGTTAGCCTGCTGGACAAGGCAGGATTGGCTTCAGCCTGTGAAGGAATTGACTATGTAATCCACCAGGCGGCCCTGCCTTCCGTGCCAAAATCGGTGGTTGAGCCTGAGCTGACGCACGCGGTTAACGTAAACGGCACGCTGAATCTTCTACTTGCTGCGCGTGACGCCGCCGTAAAGCGCGTTGTATATGCGGCTTCTTCTTCAGCCTACGGAGAAAGCGAAGTTTTGCCCAAAAGGGAAGACATGCTTCCGCGCCCTATCTCGCCTTACGCGGTACAGAAACTTACCGGCGAATACTATCTGCAGACATTCTCAAAAGTTTATGGGCTTGAGACCGTGAGCCTGCGTTACTTCAATATCTTTGGTCCGCGGCAGGATGCGAACTCACAGTATTCTGGCGTGCTGGCCAAGTTCATTACCCAGATGCAGCTCGGAGAATCGCCGACAATCTTTGGCGATGGCGAGCAGAGCCGCGATTTCACTTTTGTCGCCAATGCAGTGCAAGCCAATTTGAAAGCCTGCCTCGCGCTGGCCAATGAAGTGTCAGGCCGCGTTTTCAACATCGCTACGGGCACAAGATTTTCATTGAATCAAATTTTCGAAATGCTGGGCAGGATCATTGGCTTCAACGGACCTGCCAAATATGCGGAGCCACGCACCGGGGACGTGAGACATTCCCTAGCCGATATCACGCTGGCGCAAAAGCATCTGGGCTATTCACCCGACGTGGGTTTTGAAGAGGGCTTGAAACGCACAGTAGAGTGGTATGAAGAACAGCGTGCGATCACAACCAACCCGGGTGTTCTGGCTGGGCAACGCTAACTAGATCACATATCCTTTAAATTGGCTATTCGCCAGTAGCGCCGCCGCGCGACGCGATTTTTCGTGTCGCCCATTCCGACGGGTCAGTCTCATCCGCGCCAACGTAGCGCATAAAGCGCGGCTTGCCGCGCCTTTGCCAGTAATGTGACTGATAGGATGAGATTTTTACTCCCGAACGCAACGCGCTCAGAAATGTTGTTTCATCCGGGTCGACAACAATTCCAACATGCCCTCGCCAGACAATCAGGTCACCGGGCCTGGGATGAGCTACGCGCTTGAAACCTTCCATCCCGTCGTAAAGCGTCCGGGAAGGCGCATACCCGTAATCCAGACCAGCTTGCTCATATAGGTACTGCACAAAGTGCGAGCAATCAAGCTCAGTTTCATGAATCTGCTGGCCAATTAATAAAAGGAGGCTCTTTGCGTCGGGCCGTTTCTGTGGAAGATCAGGGTTATCAATGCTTGCGGAAAATTTGGTTAATGAGGGCCTGGTTTCTTCTTGTGCATTTGCTAGTTTGGGCGTCCCGCAGAAAATGAGCGAGACAAACAAAATCAAAAACGCCGCTGATGTGGTTGGTCGACGCATAGACGTGCCGGCTTAGCGGTACCTCTACTTCGATGCGACCTTTTTGCAATCCAGAGCTGGATTTCTTGAATACGTTGATTTTTAGCCGATGCAAACAAGCGTACGGAGGATGGCTACAATTCTTTGAGTTGAGAAATCGAGCAATACGCTTTATCAAATTCTGATTTCAAATATTCGTTCGGGGAAGCGATTCCGGAAACTACCTGTCTAGCCCATTCAAAGTACTGCTGCTTTCTTTCCCGGCTCCAGCCCACGGGCGGGCTTGAGATGATGGCGCGGAGGTTTGAAACCTTATCGGCCAGTTTGAGTGTTTGCGCGCGCGGAGATTTATGGGGAGTATGCTCCACCTGTAACTGTTTTCTGGTTTCTTTCGGCAGCGATTTGTCGTCGGTGACCTCCGCCACCAGATCGGCAACATCTTTGCCAAACCGCTCTTCCAATTCCTGCAATGTGACGCCTGTATCCTCCACTGTGTCATGTAGAAAAGCTGCCATCATCAGTTTCACATCCAGCTCATGGCTGCTGGCGGCGATTAACTCAGCAACCTCTAGCAGATGATTGAAGTAAGGCTCTGCGTTCTCGCCCTTGCGCCTTTGCTGGGCATGTTTCTCCGCGGCAAAGCGGGCCGCGGCCATGATGCGCCGGACTGAGTCGCTGCATTCGGAATTTGTCTTGTCTATTGTCATGTGTAGCTTATCTATCTTTCTTTATCTTTGTGCGACAACGATCTTTGCCGTGATGATCGCCTGTCCTACGTGCCTCTGTGTGTGGTCGGCGACATGGACAAGCAATCCTCCCACGGATGTAGGCAGCTGTTTCTTGCCGACGTGGCGCTCCTCCTGCATCTGCTGTTCAGAGAAGGCGCGGATTCGCTTGCCGCTTTTGGCGATCGCGACCACCAATTCTGCCATGAGTTCATTTTTTCTGCCGCCTGGCTCCATCTCGGCTTTCATCGCAGAAATCTGTTCAGCGGAAAGCTGATTGCCTTCAGCATAGGTAAGCAATCGATCCATGCTTCGCGCAATGTGGCGAAGATGAAATGCCACCGGCGCAATCCCGTCCGGACGGTCATGCAACTCTTCATCGCTCAGGCCGTCGCACCAGCGCTCCAGGTCTTCTCTCGCCAGTTCCAACGCGTGCAACACACCCCTCTGAACGGCGGGTACGTCATTCAGAGTGCCGCGCAACCAGGGTTCAGGTAAATCGCTCTTTTGCATCCAGTCATTTCTCCCGTCATTTAATACGGTACAACAAAGTAGAGGACGATAGAGGATTTGCCGCTGAAATTGACTTCAAGGCGTTCGGTGGCTAGGCTGTGCGTGGGTTTGGAATAGGGATGAGCGATCAGGAAAAGCAATCCGGGATTGCGGCAGTGGTGTTGGCCGCGGGAATGTCCCGGCGCATGGGGACTCCTAAGCAATTGTTGCGCATGGGCGGCGAGACAATCCTGCAACGAACGCTCAAAAATGTGCGCGATTCCAATGTCAGCGAAATTATTCTGGTGCTCGGGCATACCGCCGATGAAGTGCGGGAGACTATTGCAACCCAAGGCTTGAAGGTTGTGACCAATCCGGAGTATCAGCAAGGAATGGGAAGCTCGCTGCGTAGCGGACTTGCGGCCGTGGATGCCGCAGCAAAAGCAGCGATCATTGTGCTGGCAGACCAACCTTGGGTGGGGTCGGAAACGCTCAATAGTCTGATTGCGTGCCATCAGGAGCGCAAGCCACAAATTATCGTTCCTACGCACAGAGGCTTCCGAGGGAATCCAGTGTTGCTGGACCATTCTGTCTTTGCCGAAGTGCAAGCGCTAAGTGGTGATGTCGGTTGCCGTGCGATTTTTGGCGACCACCCTGAAGGCATTTTCAAATTACCGGTCGATGATCCGGGTATTCTGCTCGATATCGACAGCCGAGATGATCTGGAAAACCTGAGCGGGGCTGCTGAGCGCGACGCATCGGGAAAGTCCATGGAATCAGGCATTGCTGTTCTGGAATGCCGGGAGGGCATTGTCCCAGGTGCGCCGGAGTTGGTGCTGGTGGGGCGCGATGCGGTGGTACATGCATTGGCAAAGCTTGGACGATTGTTGAACTTTAATGTGACTGTCGTCGATCCCTTCCTGCGGCTTGCAGAATCGCCGGAAGCTGATCGAATACTGCACGCGCTGGACTTTTCTCTGTTGCCGGCGGCAGCCGAACGCTATGTGGTAGTCGCCAGCCGGGGACAGTTTGACGAAGAAGCCGTAGCGCAGGCCGCGCTTGCAGACTCTTCTTATGTAGCGTTGCTGGCTAACAAGAAACGGGCGCAGGAAGTGATTCGAAGCCTTGGCGCGCAATCCATCTCGGCAGCCAAGCTGGCCGCAGTTCGCGCTCCTGCAGGACTGGAGATTGGCGCACAGACTCCGGAAGAGATTGCTTTGAGCATCATGGCGGAAATTGTCGCAGCGAGGCGCCGGCAGCAGGAGAAACTGACATCATGACAAATACTTACGCACGAATCCTGCTCTGCTTGGCTTGTTGCAGCGCGCTTTTATCGGTCGCGTGCTCGGCACAGAAACACGGATCCAAAGGGGATGACTGGCCGCTCCAGAATGCGTCAATCGGCGCGGTTGAAATCGCCGCGGGCACTTCCCGTCAGATGCAGGTCACGTATCCCACGCCGGATGGCCCGTCGTTTCCGCTGAAGGCCAGTGTCACCTGGTCCATAGAAACGCCAGCGAAGGGCATTTCCGTTGACAAGTCGGGAATGCTAAAAGTAGATGCAGATGTCCCGCATGGGACCACAGCGACGCTTTTTGCCGATGTGGAGCACGGAAAAAGGAAGTTATCGGGAAAAGTGTATGTCTACCATCCCGATGAGAACCCGCTGATTGGAACATGGCATGTGGATACGCGCGTGGCTTGTGGCGAATCGCAGGATATCAAGACTGTAGCAGCCAACTCGCTTAGCCTTCGCGGCTACAACTGGAGTTTTGAAGCCAGCCAGCAGTTCTGGGTAGGAAGGGCACAGAGTATTGCGGCGCGAACCATGCTGGTCGGCAGTTATAAGCTCGATGTGAAATTGGCGAAGATTGAGCTGACGCCCATGTGGCCCAAGAAGCCGGTATCCAACTGGAGTTATCTTTTTAAGGATGGCGGCAAGACGTTAATCCTGAGACCCATGGAACATCAGGACGATCTGGAAGCGGGATGCGGTTATATTCTTGCGCGGTAGAGCAGTCTTTATTCGATTTTGCCGGCATCGCACTGAAGGATGACTTTATCAGAGATCCCGGACTTTTCAGTTGTTGGGTCAGTTTCAGCGGCAACTTTTTCCTTCAGCGCGGCCACACTCCCTCCGCGCCGTAATGCCACGATCTGGCTCATGACGCTCAACGCGATCTCTTCAGGGCCGGCAGCGCCAAGATCGAGTCCGGCGGGCGCCCAGACGCGGTCAACTTTTTCTTTCGCGACCCCTTCTGCAAGCAAATAATCGAGGACAAGACGTGAGCGGTGAGCGCTGGCGATGAGAGCAACATAAGCGGCTTCGCCATCCAGCGCGCGCTGCAGCCAGAGATGATCGTTCTTGTGCAGCGTAGCGATTACAACGTAAGTGTTCTGGCCGAAAGTGATTTCGGCGACATTGAAGTCCTTGTTGATGATGCGCTGCGCGTCAGGAAAATTCTCGCGTGCGGCGGATGGATAATGGACGGTGACGGCGAAGTTCATGAGATGCCCGAGTCGGGCCAGCGTTTCTGCGATCCTTCCATGGCCAGCGATGACCAGCTCCGGCTGCGGCAGGACAGGTTCAATGTAAACATCCATCATTCCTCCGCACGGCATGCCCACGCCCAGGATTTCATCCTGCATATCCAGCGTAATCAGCTCTGGCTTTTCTGAGCGTATGCAGCGCAGCGCTTCACTGCGAACGGCGCTTTCCGCGCAGCCTCCGCCTACCCAACCAGTCAGGATATTGCCCTGGGAATCGATAAGAGCTTTGGATCCGCGGCGCGCGGACGACGATCCTTCTACGCGCACAACAGTGGCGATGGCAAAAGGCTTGCGCTGGGCAGCGAGTTCAGCCGCTTTGGAATAGAGATCCATCTGGAGTCTGTCTAACGCGTATCATAGTCTCAGGCCTCCTCACAGTTCAATTGCGGGCAAATTCCATGGCCACGACACGAGTCGAGAGACTTTCCCGCGCATCGTTCGCTGTGGTATAAGGGGACGCTTCCCGAATAGTCACTTTGCGCTGTTTGCTGAAGCAATAGTTTGATGTTGAAAGAGGTGGACCCATGATACCGCCAGCTTTCGAATATCTCCGGCCCAGGACATTGCCTGAAGCCGTGGGCCTTCTGCAACAACATGGTGAAGACGCCAAGATCTTGAGCGGCGGCCAAAGCCTTATACCTATGATGAAGCTGCGTCTGGCGCGGCCCAGCCATTTGATCGATATCAATAGGATCGCAGGTCTTTCTTATATTAAAGAGGATGGCGGCTTTCTGAAGATCGGTGGACTCACGCGGGAAGCGGAGTTGGAAGCGTCTGAGCTGATTAGGGCCAAATATCCTCTTTTGCTCGATACAGCCACAGTGATTGCCGACCCGCAAGTAAGAAATCTGGCGACGGTTGGAGGAAATCTTGCGCATGGCGATCCCGCGAACGATCATCCGGCCACAATGCTGGCTCTGGGCGCGCAGGTTGTTGCCACAGGGGCCAAGGGCGAGCGTGTGATCGCGATCGACGATTTCTTTGTCTCGCTGTTTACCACGTCGCTTGACCACGGCGAGATCCTTACTGAAATTCGCATTCCTATTCCTCCAGCAAAAAGCGGTGGAGCTTACTTCAAACTGGAACGCAAGGTCGGCGACTTTGCAACGGCAGCGGTTGCGGTGCAACTTACCCTGGATGGCGCGGGCGTAGTGCAGAAGGCGGGGATTGGCCTGACGAACGTGGGTGGAACGCCGATCAGGGCGAAGAGTGCTGAAGACGCGCTCCGCGGCAAGAAGCTGGACGCGGCAACGATTGGCGCGGCGGCACAAGCGGCGGCCGATGCGGCGCAGCCGAGTTCGGATCTGCGTGGACCGGCAGCGTACAAAACAGGCCTTATTAAAGAGCTGACCAAGCGTGCGCTGGCACGCGCCGCTCAACGGGCGGGCAAGTAGCAGCAGGCGGACGGAGGGAAATTCGGATGGCGAAAAAAGAATTGATCAAACTCAAGATCAACGGCGAGGAGCGCGAAGTTGCCGCTGAGCCCAGAATGTTGCTGGTGCACTTCATCCGCGAGCAACTGGGGCTCACGGGGACGCACGTCGGCTGCGACACCAGCAACTGCGGCGCATGTACCGTTCTGATGAACGGAAAGACCGTGAAATCCTGCACGGTGTTTGCCGTCCAGGCGGATGGCGCGGAGATCATGACTGTAGAAGGTCTGCCAAGCAACGGCGCTCTCCATCCTTTGCAGGAAGGATTTAAAGAAGAGCATGGACTGCAATGCGGTTTCTGCACGCCGGGAATGCTGATGTCCACTTATGCGCTGCTGAAGAAGACCCCCAACCCAACCGAAGCGGAGATACGCTGGGGAATTTCCGGCAATCTCTGCCGCTGCACCGGATATCAAAACATCGTTAAGGCCGTACAGTTCGCCTCCAAGAAGATGGCGCAGGGAGGTAAGTGATGCACAAGACAAGCGCAGAAATCAGCGGCATGGGCCACAGCATGAAGCGCAAGGAGGATTCGCGTTTTCTCCAGGGCAAGGGCAATTATGTTGACGACGTGAACCTGCCACACATGGTCTACGCGCAGATGGTGCGCAGCCCGTACGCACACGCCCGCATTAAGAGCATCAATACAGATGCCGCCAAGAAAATTCCCGGCGTGCTGGCGATCATCACCGGAGAAGACCTGGCCAAAGCCAATCTGGCATGGATGCCAACACTTTCTTACGACAAGCAGATGGTGCTGGCCACGGGCAAGGTGCTGTTCCAGGCGCAGGAAGTTGCTTTTGTAGTGGCGGAAGACCGCTATGCTGCGGCCGATGCCGCCGAACTAGTGGAAGTGGATTACGAAGAGCTGCCGGTGCTGGTGGACCCACACAAGGCGATGGATGCCGACGCTCCGCTCCTGCGCGAAGATCGCACCGAAAAAAACAACAAGATATTCCATTGGGAAGTAGGCGACAAAGCGGCCACCGACAAAGCCTTCAAGGAGGCTGCGGTGGTTTCCAAGGTGAATGCGCTGTCGCCACGTTGCCATCCTGCGCCGCTGGAAACCTGCGGCTGCGTGGCCGACTACAACAAGGCCACGGAAAAACTCACGGTCTGGCTGACCTCGCAGGCCCCGCACGCGCATCGCACGGTGTTTGCGCTGGTGGGCGGCATTCCGGAGCAGAACATCCGCATCATCGCACCGGATATTGGCGGCGGCTTCGGCAACAAAGTGCCGGTATATCCGGGATATGTGTGCGCGGTGGTGGCGTCACTTACGCTGGGGCGTCCGGTGAAGTGGATTGAGACGCGCTCAGAGAATTTGCAGTCCACGGGGTTTGCCCGCGACTATCACATGACCGCCGAGATCGCCGCCGACAAAGACGGAAAGGTGAAGGCCATGCGGGTAAAGACGCTGGCCGATCACGGAGCGTTCAACGCCGCGGCACAGCCGACGAAGTTTCCCGCCGGGCTGTTCAGCATCTGCACCGGTTCTTATGAATTCCCGAATGCTTTCTGCGAAGTGGATGGCGTCTATACCAACAAAGCGCCGGGCGGCATTGCCTACCGCTGCTCATTCCGCGTGACTGAAGCTGCATATCTAATTGAGCGCGTCATGGATGTGCTGGCCGATGATCTGAAGATGGACCCGGTTGAGCTGCGCCAGAAGAACTTTATTCCGGCGGCAAAGTTTCCTTACAAATCACCGCTGGGCTGGACCTATGACAGCGGCGACTACCACGCCGCCATGAAGCTGGCGCTCGACACAGTCGGCTACGACGCGCTGCTCAAAGAGCAGGCGGAAAAGCGCAAGAAGGGCGAGCTGATGGGAATCGGCATTTCCAGTTTCACGGAAATCGTCGGCGCCGGTCCGGCGCATACGTTTGACATTCTGGGCATCAAGATGTTCGACAGCGCCGAGATCCGCATCCATCCTACGGGCAAAGCGATTTGCCGCATGGGGACCAAGAGCCAGGGCCAGGGACACGAGACTACTTACGCGCAGATCGTGGCGCAGGAGCTGGGAATCCCGGCCAAAGACGTGCAGGTGGAAGAAGGCGACACCGATACCGCTCCTTACGGTTTGGGAACGTACGCCAGCCGCAGCACGCCGACCTCTGGCGCGGCCACGGCGATGGCGGCAAGAAAGATCCGAGAGAAGGCGAAGAAGATCGCGGCCTTTCTGCTGGAAGCCAGTGAAGAGGATCTGGAATGGGAGCCGGGAAAATTCTTTGTGAAAGGCGCGCCGAGCAAGGCCAAGACGATCCAGGAAATCGCGTTTGCGGCTTACACAAATATTCCGCCGGGGCTTGAGGCTGGATTGGAAGCTGTGAATTATTACGATCCGCCGAACCTGACTTTCCCGTTTGGTACCTATATCGCCGTGGTCGATATAGATAAAGGTACGGGCGAGATCAAGGTCCGCCGCTTTGTGGCGGTGGACGATTGCGGCAACATCATTAATCCGATGATTGTGGAAGGCCAGATCCATGGTGGCCTGACCGAAGGTTTTGCCATCGCTTTCATGCAGGAGATTGGCTACGACGAAAGCGGCAACGTGCAGGGCGGCACCTTTATGGACTACCTGATACCTACGGCCGTCGAAACGCCGCACTGGGAGACAGGTAAAACCACAACGCCGTCACCGCATCATCCGTTTGGCGCCAAGGGAGTGGGCGAGTCACCCACCGTTGGATCACCGGGAGCATTCGTGAACGCCGTGGTGGACGCGCTTTCGCATCTCGGGGTAAAGCACATTGAAATGCCTATTACGCCGTGGAAGGTGTGGAATATCCTGAAGGAGAAGGGAATCACGGGCTAAGGATGGCGATAAAGATCGAAAAGACGTTCCGGGTGGATGAGCCGGTGGAGAAAGTCTGGGCGTTTTTGAGCGATCCCAAAAAAGTCGGCGTGTGCGTTCCCGGAGCGCAGATCACAGAGCAGGTGGACGAGCGCACATATAAAGGAGCCATCAAGGTCAAGGTCGGCCCGAGCGTTACCGATTACAAAGGCGAAGTGCAGATCGTGCGCAAGGACGACACCGCGCATGAGATAGAAATCCTGGGGAAGGGCCAGGACGTGCGCGGGAAGGGCAGCGCATCGATGAAGATGACCGGCAAGCTGCGCGGGGTGGATGGCGGGACCGAAGTTATCAATATTTCTGAGCTCAACGTGGTTGGCATTCTGGCCCAGATGGGCGGTCGCGTGATCACAGAAGTTTCAAACATTATGTTTGAGCAGTTTGTGAGCAACTTTAAAAAACAATTGCAGTCGCCGGACGCGGCGGGCGCAGAGGCCACGACTGCCGCAGCAAAACCGATCAGCGCCGTTGGCGTAGCTTTTTCCGCTTTGAAGGCTGCTGTTACCAGACATTCGGGAAGCGAAGAGGCCAAGCCCGAACCGACGAAATCCCCAGGCGATCCCGGCGCCAAGTGATGCCGTCTCTTACCATCCATAAAGACAAAGCAGTGCGCGATCCGCAAGCGTTGGCGCGCCGCTTTGAGCAACTCGGCTATATCACCGATCCGGCGCTGGCAACGGCGATTTATCTGGCTGTGAGTCTGGCCAAGCCACTATTGCTGGAAGGCCATGCAGGGCTAGGCAAGACCGAGGTTGCGAAGACGCTGGCGGCGATGCTGGATACGCGACTGATTCGGCTCCAGTGTTATGAGGGGCTCGACGTCAACTCCGCGGTCTATGAGTGGAACTACCAGAAGCAGTTGCTGGCCATCAAGATTGAAGAGCGAACCAGCTTGTCGGTGGAGGAAAAAGAGAAGCACATCTTCAGCCGCGATTTTCTGATGGAGCGTCCGCTGCTGCAGGCAATCCAGGAAAAAGAATTCTCGCCGGTGCTGTTGGTGGATGAAGTGGACCGCGCCGACGAGGCGTTTGAGGCTTTTCTGCTGGAATTGCTTTCGGATTTTCAGATCAGCATTCCAGAGCTGGGGACGGTAAAGGCCAAACATTTGCCGATGGTGATTCTTACGTCAAACCGCAGCCGCGAGCTGGGTGACGCACTGAAGCGCCGCTGCTTATACCACTGGATTGAATATCCCACCCTGGAAAAAGAGATGAAGATCGTTGCGGCGCGGCTGCCGGGAATTGGCGCGGAGTTTGAACGGCAGATCGTTGCGTTTGTGCAGTCCGTGCGGCGGCTGAACTTGGCGAAAGCGCCGGGAGTTGCGGAAACGCTGGACTGGGCGCAGGCACTCGCGTCGCTGGGTAAGAACATGGTGGACCGCGAATCGGTGGAAGATACGCTAGGCTGTCTTTCCAAGTCTATGGAAGACACGGCCAGGATCAAGGCAGCAGGCATTGAAAAAATGCTGACGGAAGTTGGCTGAGTGATGACGATAGAAGAAGCGCCGGGTTTGGAACGGACGATTGTCGAGTTCTGTCGATTTGCGCGGGCGAACGGGATTGCGGCAGGAGTAAAGGAAAGTCTTGAAGCAGTGCGAGCTGCCAGCGCCGTTGGGATTGAGGAGCGGCAGAATCTGAAGTTTGCGCTGCGTGCTGTGCTTTGTTCGACAAAGGCCGACTGGGACATTTTTGACGAAATCTTTGATGCATTCTGGAGCAGATCAGAGGCTTCCAAGAATTCACTGAGCAGCAGGCGCAATAAGAACGTGCGCGAACAGGAGTCGCAGCAGGAGAACGCCGAACTAGCGGCACTGGTAGAGAGCAGCTCGGCGCTGGCTGACGCTGAAGAAGGCAAAGCCGTGATGGGCGCGACGGTGCATGAGCGACTCAAGAAAGCCGATTTCTCTGAGGTCAAGCAGGCTGATCTGGCCGAACTGGAGAAGATTTCATTGCGGCTGTTGCAGCAGATGAGTCTGCGGCTTTCGCGCCGGATCAGAAGCCTGGCGATGCGAGGCAGAGTCGATTTACGCCGAACGATCCGCCGAAGCATTGGGCGTGGCGGAGATCCAATCGATCTCAGCTTCCGCAAGCGAAAATTGCAGCCCTTGAAGCTGGTGATTGCGCTGGATGTAAGCGGTTCCATGAATCCTTACAGCATTTTCTTTGTCCGGTTCGCTTATGCTCTGCAAAAATATTTCAAGCGTGTGGACACTTTTCTGTTCAGCACCCAACTGACGGAAATTACTTCAGCGCTGCGCGCGCGGCAGCTGCGGGATGCTTTGGAATCATTGGCAGGCCACGCTGCTGGATGGTCGGGCGGAACGAAGATTGGTGACTCGCTGCGGCAATTAACTAAACTCCAGGGAAGACGGCTCTTTTCCCGCGACACAGTATTCATGGTCTTGAGTGATGGTTGGGAGACCGGAGATCCGGCGGTGCTGGCCGAAGAACTCAGTGCTATCAAGAGACGAGTGCGCAAACTGATTTGGTTGAATCCGCTGCTGGGAATGGCCGATTACCAGCCCATCACGCGCGGGATGAGCGCGGCGCTTCCTTATATCGACGTATTTGCTCCGGCGCATAATCTGGAAAGCCTACTGAATTTGGAAACGTATTTGAGGCACGGATGAAAGTAGGACAGTCGTCGAGATGTTTGCCGCTGGAGTTATGAAGCAATAAGAGACGAATGCCATGATGTTTGATCAGTTCCTCAAAGAGACGGCAGAGTTAATCGCCCGGGGCGAATCATTCGTCACGGCGACGGTGGTGCGTGCCCTGCCTCCCACTTCCGGAAAGCCGGGAGACAAGGCCATCATCCACGCGGACGGCAGAATATTGGGATGGATTGGCGGCGGCTGCGCGCAGCTGGTGGTAGTGAAAGAGGCGCTGAATGCGCAGGCTGATGGACGCCCCAGGCTGGTGCGGATCAGCCCTTCTGACAGCAATCCGGAAGAGGGAATTGTGGATTACACCATGACGTGCCACAGCGGAGGAGCGTTGGACATCTATCTTGAACCGGTAAAGCCCAAGCCACAGATCATGATTCTGGGCCGGTCTCCTGTCGCGCGAATTCTGGCGCAACTTGGAAGCACGATTGGGTACGGGGTTTCCGTGGTCTCTTCTGAAAGTCCCAAAGAGGGCGTTGACGGCGTTGAGAGCATTACGACCGATGATTTCAAGCTGCCGGGTGGGAAGATAAATGCGCAGGCGTTTATTGTGGTGTCAACGCAGGGTGAAGGCGACGAAGAAGCGCTGGAGCAAGCTGTGAACAGCGACGCGCTGTATGTCGCGTTTGTGGCGAGCAAGACGAAGGCCGCCAAGGTGATGGAATTTCTGGAATCGCGCGGCGTGAGCCGTGAAAAAAACAGCCGCGTGCGTGCGCCCGCCGGATTAAATATCGGGGCGACATCGCCAGAGGAAATTGCCGTGAGCATTCTCGCTGAGATCGTGCAGATACGGGCCAGAGAAGCCAAGTCTGCCGCCAAGCCCGCAGCCAGCGCTGCGCTGAATGTGATCCAGAATGATGCGAAGGATCCCATCTGCGGGATGACTGTAGAGAAAAGCAAAGCAAAACATAAGGCCGAGTTCCAGGGAAAGATTTTTTACTTCTGTTGTGCCGGCTGCAAACAGAAATTTGAGCAATCCCCAGAGCGATATCTGGCGGGGTAGGCACTGTTTGCAAGTGTCACGAACGATCGGATCCGAAGACACAATTTCGTCGAGACCGCAGAGATTTATCCACAAATGGAAGCGACCTTCCATCTTTATGCATCCGAATCGTATCGTTTCATCCCACTCCACCGATCTGACATCACATTAGTAACCATCTCCTAGGCTTTCTAAGTGTTTTTTAATGTGTGGCGACATTCACTTGGGATAACGTATCCAGCAAGAGGTGCAAGAATGAACGATGCCCTTCCGGGTGCATTTTCCAGTCGCTTGAAGGAGATTTCAAGTGAACTGAGAGAGATAGAACTAGCCTTTAAAGCGGGAGCGACTCCAGAGCTGGTACCTCTGCAGGAATTTCGCCATGTTCTGGATAATGCCCGCCTCACCGCGTGGACAGTGAGCGAATTGCTCAGCGCTGTCGAGGCACAAAAGGACCCCGCGAAGGTCTTGTCTTTTGTGGCTGCGGAGCGCCTGCGCCGCTCCAACCAAATGTTGAAAGACCTTTGTACTGATATTGATCGTCAAGGCGTAACCTGGCAGACGAATGGGATCCAATCCCTGTTTGAAACGGTGAATTCGCTGCAAACGCAGCTCCGCAAGCTGGTAGAAGAGCATCGCGGGCGTTTTGAAAGAGTCGGCGACAGGGTCAGGTAAGCCTAATAAAATCAATAGTCTACAAGACTATAAAATTTCCTTCCAAAATAACTAAAGAATTAGTTACTATTTTGATTGAGCTGCGTCTATATATACATAGGAAATCTCTCAGGGAGTCTAAGGAGCAAAGGGAGCCGTGCCGCCGAAGAAATCGCCAACGTTGACCGAAGCTGAACTCCGCCTCATGGAGGTCTTATGGCAAACGGGGCCGGCGACTGTTCACCAAGTGCTAGAGGCATTGCCGGAAAAATTCCCCCTTGCATATAACACTGTGCTCACCACAATCCGCATTCTGGAAAAGAAGGGATATGTGCAGCACGTAAAAGAGGGGCGGGCGCACGTCTATGCTCCTTTGGTAGGCAAGCAGGAAGCCACGCGCTTTGAGATCAAAAACCTGGTTGGGCGCTTCTTTAAGGATTCCCACGAATTATTAGTGCTCAACATTCTTGAAGACAAAAGCATCAATGCGGACGAACTCAAGCGTCTGGGCCAGTTGCTGCAAGAACACAGGGGGAAGCCATGATGGTTGATTTGAATGGCATGGCGACCGCAGTTTCACAGCGCTTGTTGTTTAGCGCAGTGGGCGGAACCCTGCTGGCGGCCGCCGTCTGGATTCTGTTGCAGTTCTTTCCCAAAAGAGATTCACGGACGAATTTTGCCGTTTGGTTTTCAACCTTGCTGGCGACAGCCCTGTTGCCAGTATTGAGTTTTTATCTTGAACAGAGACCTGCCGCGCCAAGCGATGCGCCCGCGGTATTCACGGTTTCAACTTCATTTGCCGCATACCTGTTCTTTGGATGGGCGGCTATTGCTTTGGCAGGTCTGGCGCGCGTTGTTCTTGCGACATTCCAGCTGCGCCGGTTGCGGTCTAATGCCGCGCCGGTGGCAATGGAGTCCGTGCCTGCGGACATACGCTCTTTGATTGAGGACGCGCAGAAGTCCCGTCCAGTTTCAGTACTTGTTTCAGAGCGGTTGGAAGTGCCAACGGCAATCGGCTTCCGCAAAGCTGCTGTGATGCTTCCAGCATGGATGCTGGAGAACACCCCGGCTGAAGAGTTGAAATACATTTTGTTGCATGAACTGGCGCACCTTCGTCGCCGCGACGATTGGACGAACTTGGCGCAAAAGATTTTGAAAGCACTGTTGTTCTTCCTGCCGAGCGTGTGGTGGATTGAGCGCAGGCTTTCACTCGACCGCGAGATGGCTTGCGACGACGCCGTTCTGGTGCATTCCGGCACACCGGCGGGCTATGCGGAATGCCTGGCGCGCGTGGCGGAAAGAAGTTTTCTGCGGAAACAAATTGCGCTGGCACAGGCCGCGGTTGGCCGCGTTCGGCAATTGACTGCGCGCGTTACCAGAATTTTGGATCCTGAGCGCCCACAGACAACGCAAATGTGGAAGCCGGCTGTACCGGTGGTGATGGTTGTTGCGCTGCTGTGCGCCGTTCCAGCTTCATTCACGCCGGAACTGGTTGGGTTTGCCGATGCAGCAGCGGCCGCGAAGACCCAGGCGAGTAGCCAGCAGAAAATCAAGATTGCTCCAATACCTGCGGCGAAAAGGAGCGCCGATGGTCCAGAAGTCCGTATGGTGCCGGCAAGTTTGAAGACCGATGGCGAAGTGATTGCCCCAACAAAAGCGAAAGCGGCGCTCGCGCCGAAGAACAATATTCGACATGCGCGCCGGGTCATTCGTCCAAAGAAGGCGCAACCGCTGGTGATGATGGCCAAGAACCAATCACCTGTACCGGAGCAATACGTAACGGTACGTGAAGACATGTTTTTTGTAGTTACGCAGCGAACCGCTTCTGGCGAGCAGCAGAGCTGGCAAGTGCACATGTGGCAGGTGAGCTTGCAGCCGCAAACCAAGGTAGTACCCAAACCCCAAAAGATTTAGAGGATTTTTTATAGCGCCGGAGGCGGCAAGTTGAACTCTGGCTTTGAAAAACTAAATAACTAGTTGTAAAGATCGTTTTTAAAGAACACCGAAATCAAAATTACATGGAGAAAAGAAGCAGATGAAAACGCCAATGCAGCAATGGAAGTCTCTCCTGAAAGGCAAGACGCTGGCAGCAGTTCTGATGCTAGCGCTCACTGCGAGCTTTGGAGGGTATGAATTTCTTAAACCCGCGCCGGCGAATGCCGCTAGTGTAGCGCCCGCAGCCGCGGCCCTTGATGACAACAGTGTAAGCGCGATTTCCGCGCTTGATCGCGCAATGGAATCCCTTGCGGCGCACGTGACGCCCGCAGTGGTAAACGTGACCGTGACTTCACGGGCAAAGCAGCAGCAGATCTCTGGTCAGGACCAGGACGAAATCCAGCGGTTCTTTGGGCCGTTTGGATTTGGACCACAGGGTCCGCAAGGACGCCAAGGCCCGCGCGTGGAGCATGGGCTGGGCAGCGGAATCATCATTTCACCCGATGGCTATATTGTGACGAACAATCACGTCATCGACGGCGCAACGGACATTCGCGTTACGCTGAACGATCGCCGCGTTCTGCCGGCAAAATTGATTGGCGCCGATCCCATGACGGACCTGGCCGTGATCAAAGTGAGCGGCAGCGGTTTTCCGAGCCTGCCCTGGGGCGACTCAACCGCTCTCAAGCCGGGACAGACAGTTCTGGCCTTCGGCAATCCGTTTAACTTTCGTTTCACCGTGACGCGCGGCATTGTGAGTGCTTTGAACCGTCCTAACCCTTACAGTGATGACGCGCGCAAGCCTGGTGAATTTATCCAGACCGATGCGGCCATCAATCCAGGAAATTCCGGAGGGCCGCTGGTGAACGCGCATGGTGAAGTCATCGGCATCAACACGTTCCTGATCTCGCCTTCCGGCAGCTTTGCCGGAATGGGCTTTGCCATTCCAACGCAGATTGCGCGGCCCGTAATTGACACGCTGCTCAAAGACGGCAAGATCGAGCACGCACGAATCGGCGTGGGCATCAATGATGTGACTCCGGAAAACGCGAGCTTCTTCCATCTGGACAACGCAAGCGGCGCACTGGTCAGCCAGGTTGATCCTGACTCGCCCGGCTCGAAAGCAGGCTTGAAAGTGGGCGACGTGATCACCGAAATGAACGGTAAAAAGGTGGACAACGCGGGCCAGTTGCAGGCCGCTATCAGCGGGCAGCGCCCGGGGAACAAAGTGACGCTGCAGGTAATGCGTGATGGCAAGAGCCTGAATCTGCCGGTAACGCTGGAATCAATCAACAAGAAGTCCGACGAGACCGCGTCCAACTCCGGCGAAAACCACGGCAAGGCCCGCTGGGGCGTGGCACTTGAAAACCTGAATGCCGACATGCGTGACCAGTTGCAACTCCCTTCGAACGTCAAGGGTGTTGTGGTAACTGACGTACAGCCCGGAAGCCCGGCAGATAATGCCGGCATCAGCCGTGGCGACGTTATCCTGGAAGTCAACCGCAAGCCGGTTCAAACCGCCGAAGACGTAAAGCGCGAACTGGGCAACGTCCCCGCCGGCAAAGATGCAATGGTGCTGGTGTGGGCCAATGGCGGCAGTTCCTTCCGAGTAATGCACGCCGCCGAACCAGGCTCTGGCCAGAACGGCGAGTAAGTTCTCTCCCTGAACAGGCGCATCCTTTTTGATGAGGGTGCGCCTTTTTTATGGAATATTCTGCGCTACATTGATCGCCCAGAATCTATTAAGGTTGGGTTGGTGTTCGAAAGTCCCATCCCATTTGCAATTTGTAGCTCGGCACATTATGCGCTGGGATTCGCGACGCCTCCGACGTTGGTTGTCGTTAATTCAGGCACTTTCCGCGAGCCTGCCAATATCACCAGATCACCTGATCACCTGATCACCTGATTTCCGCCGCACAGCTTCTTATCTCTGGATTGGCAAGCAAGCTGGAATACCAATGTTTGCCGCAGGCTGCTGGGACAAACTTTTTGGTCGCATGCGGCTCCGGATCGCAGTCGTATACGTGGCCCAGAATTGACTTCGATCTGGTAAAGCATGTGTCCAGATTTTTTTCCGTCCTCGATGAGTGCTGGCTTACCGGACTCAAAAACAGCCAGCAAGCTCTTCCTGCGAGCACATCCCCGCAAACCAGCGCTAGTGAGGCGATGCGGCGTAGAGACGCTGTCCTTACTTCTCCACTGGCCGCCCAAAGCACAACACATACCCATTGTTGTCGATGACCTCAAAGGCCCTGAGTCCATCGTGGGTATTGGCCAACTCCCGATGCATGGGAACCTGCCTGCCGGTGAACTCTGCGTACAGTGCGTCGGGATCTTCGGCGTTGATATACGCGTCCCAGGGAGCCCATTCATGGCGCGTATGGTTCGGCTGCGGTTGGACCTCGGGCTTGATGGCCTTGAGCATGAGCATGACCCGGTCGCGTCCAACGATGGCCCAGAAGTCATCGCCGGTCCCATCGCCTCCGCCCTTATAGCGAACGTCAAACCCCAGTTTGGACTGGTAGAAGGCAAGCGTAGCGGCCAGATCGTCGACAATAAAAAAGGGAGCAATCGTGTTCAACATAGCGCAACCGCCGTGGCTTCGAATACAGCCACAAGTTTATAGCTTACGCCGAGCGGTGCGCGCAATCGGGAACTGGCGTGATGGTGGCTGGGTGTTCTCTCCTTTGCGCGCTTTTTAGCAAAAGGTGGGTACTCTCCTAACACAACGTCCGTTGTTTCTCTGTTTGAACTTTTCACCGTCACAAATAAAAAATGCCTGCGGCTTCAGCCGCAGGCATTGTCTTCTCTTTGCCGCGAACTAGAACCTCCAGATGACGCCGCCGGAATAGCGGAAGTTGTTTTGGTTGCTGCTGGTGCCGGAGGTAAGGCCGGTCAGCGAGTCGAGCGTGTTGAAATTTGTGCGGATGTAATCTACCTGCGCCGCGCGGATGGCGAAGTGGCGCGAGAGGCCAATGTCGATGCCGCCGCCAAAAGCCATAGCGAATGCGTTGGAGTTATCCAGCGGAGCAGAGATTCCGCCCAGGATCGGCACGCTTACACCTGCGCTCAGGCTGGAGAGCGCCACGCCGAACAGCGCGTGTCCAAAGACCGAGCTTTTGCCGAAGTAGCCGGTGACAGTGGGACCAAACAGCATGTCATACATGTGCTGTTGCGTGCCGGCCGAAAAACCGAGCCCGGAAATACCGGCCAGTTGTTTGGAGTTGCCACTGAAGTCGGCGGTGAGGCCGAAATGGCGGGTGAAGTTGAAGGTTCCTTGGGCTTCCCATCCACCAAGACTGCCGCCGAGGTTGAAATTGCTGCCCCCGATGCTGGTGCTGCCGAGGTCATTGCTGGAATGAAGCAGGGAGTATCCCCCGTAGATGTTCCCGCGTGTTGCTACCTGGCTGGTTTCCTGCTGGGCAAAGCTCAACAGCGGTAGACACAAAATGGCTGAGAATAAGATCGCGCGTAAGCGCATGGATGGCTCTCCTTGATAAGGTGGGTTCGTTATCAATACAAACCCGCGCAGGGGAAGTTGTTGCGCTGGCAAAAGTAAAGAACTGTGGCGTGTTAGAGAGAGCGGAAGTAAAGAATTGTAAAAAGCAGGGATTTTACCACTTGATTAACATGGATAACACTGATGACGGTCCGAGATCCCAGACCAGAAAGTCTGGGCAAAGAGTATGAATAAAAGAAGATGACATTTAAGACTCACAAAAAGCTTTGCAGTTTTGCTAGGACCAAAGCGACATCTGCGGATAGATGAGCTTCGGTTGAATGGCAAACGCTCGCATAATTGGGTGAGACAAACCCTTTTTTTGCTCGTTCATACAAAGCCACTGGTTCTTTCCCATGATCGCATGCCGATTTCCAAAAATGAAGCAATCCAAACCAGACCAGACAGGCCTGGGCAAAAGACTCCACGCCAAGTGTGGTGCCGGTCCATGGAGAAACGACCTGGAAGTTCGTCCGCTTGCCCTTTCTCCGCAGTGGTTCACCGAAGGACTCAAATTGATAGATGATGCTGTGAATCGCTTCATGGATGATCGCATCTGCAAGTACAGCTTCAGTCGCCGTGGTCAAATGGCAATTACAAATCAAGCTGAAACCGGGAAGTGTTTGAAATGAGCCGGACGAAAAATCCGCTGGATACTGAGACTCGTAGCGGAAGACCAAAACCTCTGTATATTGCCGCGAAAAAGCGTAAGCCTTTTCATTTACATTTCGCACCAGATTCCCGGCGCCTGTTACCTTGTCAAGGATGTGCTGTGCATCGTCTCCCAGGATGGGACTCAAGGAGTTCCCGCCGCGGTCCATAAACGGGATTGGTAAATCTCCTCCAAAACTTATCCTGTAATCATTATTAGGCGGAACCTCATGAGGGCCGTTCACTAACTCTCCTCGTTGATTGTAGAGGGGTGCGTCATGATCAGAAACGCAGCCTGCAGCAATGCCGAGAGCTTTCAAAAAGAAATTTCGGCTCTCGCTCCGGCGGAACACCTCCGGAGAAATGATGGAGGCGGCAATGTGCGGAGCGGAAATAAAGTCCAGGCGTTGCGCCGGGGGCAGCGCTTCCAGCAAAAGATGCGCAGCTTCTCCTGCATCTGGATCGGAAACTGTAACGGCCGCAACTGCCGCTTCCAATCTTTCAGTAAGATGGCAATAATATTTGTCATGCACGGTGTTTGAAAATGAGCTATCGTTCCATTCAAGGACACCGCATAACCGTTCAAGGAATTCTGCCATTCGCATTGGCTGTCGATTTACCCCCGAGCAATGCACGGCTACTACTCAGAAATATGTCCTGAAGAAATTTGAAAAGCAATTTGAAGATGAGCGCGGGCTTGTGCATATGTCACCGGGATCAGAGAGTTTTCAATCCTTAATTCCTCCGGTAAATGTGCAACCACCCAGCTTTGTATTTCGGTAATCAGCTTCATCAGGTCATGGCAGTACACTGACGGATTGTCAAAACCATTGTCCCGGCGGTAGCGATGCGGTAAATAACCTCCGGCGCAAACGCTTTGGATGAGGCATTGGCGGCAGGTCGTGGACAGCTGCCGGCCACTGTTGTAATAAAGACTGACCATCTCATTGTCAAATGCTTCGTCGAGCTCGTGTGTCAGCACATTGGTAAAAGATTTGGTAATGCCATGGCGGCAGACTTTAAGCACATCTAAAGACTCGATTGCGCCGTTTGTTTCTATGATCATTACTTCGTTTGGGTCTTGGCTGAAATTGTCAAAAGAATCATTGGCCCCTAGGATAGTACGCATGAGGTGTGTGAATAGTCGTATGCGAAACGGCGACTCTGCCTCAGCCACCCAGACTTTAAATATTTCCAGCAACCAGTCAGCGTACAGAGTAGTTTCCTTACCAGCCACTTGGCCTGGAGGAAGTTTGTCATGTGTAGAGTCGGGAAGCAGGAAATCGATCGAGCGGGGATTCAGTTCCTTGGCGTGGCGATAGACCTCAAGCGGATCAGCTTTTATATTCACGACGGCAAGAAGCCCTGGCCGGAGGCCGCACGATTTTGCTGCCTCCCAGCCCGCCAGCACGTGGTCGTAGGACCCTTTGCCGGAGTGATAGACCCGATGGATATCGTTGAACTCCTTAGGACCATCCATGCTGATGCCAATTCCAATATTCAACTCAGATAGTAATTTGCACCAGTCCCTCGTTAAGAGAGTACCGTTGGTCTGAAGGCAAAAAAGAGGTTTGGTTTCCGCTGGAAAATGACTGGCTACCTGCGCTACAAAACGGCGAAAGAAATTTTGACCGGCCAGCAGCGGCTCACCGCCGTGAAACACGAATGTGAATAGCTTAATGCCATGCTGGCGGCAATGTGTTGCCGCTCGCTGCACCACAGCATCCATGGTCTCGTCTGACATAACAGCCGGCTGCTGCAGGTAGCTGTTGTCGCCTGCATTGTATACATAACAATAAGAACAATTCAGGTTGCAACGGCTCGCAACTTTAACAACCAGTAAATGGCACTTTGCGCCCTCAGGGCAAGCCTTTGGCAAGGAGCAATTGGAATTGGCAGTACTGGCCTTGGCTGACTGCACGGATGGGTCCTTAACTTACGGTTCGTACTGCAACCCTAAGGGCTGGGTATAATTTAGCTGATTCCACGCATAAGAAGACGTTCTCCCATGTTAGAAGTGTTGGCAGCAAAATCTATTCTAACCTGAACTTACTTTTTTACTGGGGGTGGGTGAGATGGACCAACTCTTGAGAATGTAATTTGAGTCCAGTCTGGTTTAAGCGCATGTTCCGGGCCGATTTCGCTTACGACAGCTTGAAGAAGTTTGTTTTCGATCTTTTCGATTTGTTCTTTGGTAATGTGTTGCAATCCACCTGTGGTAACTCGAATGGCCATGTTTTACGACGCTCCTTACGCCGTGGATTCTAGCATCACGCGGAATTTTTTGCGAATTACCACATACATGTTATCCCAGAATTGCCTCCAGCATGTCTTTTGGGTTCGCGTTGTCGCCAAAAGTTTCACTCACATGGACGAACAGGTCTTTGTTCCCCGGCGCAAACACAAAGCTGCCCCCAAGCTGCAACGGATCTTTTCCCAGGCGATGCTGTTTGTGTCCTGCTGCTTTGGCCCGTTTGCGTGCCTGTAAATTGTCTTTGCGCAGAAGGTGGAGCAGTGTAGCGTGACGCAGGCCAACGGTTTTATAGGCTTCACGCTTGTCATCAATCAGAAGAGGGAACTGGATGCCGGTTTTCTCGCGGAAGAACTTGGCATAGCTGGCATCGCCCAGGCCTACAACAGCAAGATGGGCTCCCTTACGTTTGAACTCGGCTTCAAATTCGCGCAACTGCGCGACATGCTCTCCGCAGAAGATTCAACCGTAATGACGAAGAAAGACCACCACGGCGGGTCCGGTTTCCCACAACGATCCGAGCCGCGTTGGCTTGCCGTCGGCGTCGGGGAGCGTTATTCCGGCGAGCTTGCTGCTGAATGATTCAGCCATGCCGGACATTCTCTTGCCCGGATGGCAGGCTGTCAAGCTGCATTGTTGAAACTGAGGACGAACTAAAGAAACAACAGTGATGCGAAAGACTTTAGATATCAAATTTAAAATTTCGAATTTTAAATCTCGAATTTTGCTATTCTTTTCCGCCTATGCGTGAAATTAAAGGTGCGGTTGCAGTTGTAACCGGAGCGGCGTCAGGAATCGGCCGCGCCCTGGCCGTTGATCTGGCGAAAATGGGCGCACAGCTCGCGCTGGCCGACGTCAACGTTGCCGGTCTGGAAGAAACGCGCGCTCTGCTGGGCAGTGCTCCGGCGCGCACATACACGGTGGACGTTTCCAAAGCGCCCGCGGTTGAGGCCTTCGCCCAAGCCGTGCAACGCGACTTTGGCCGCGCATCCTTGTTAATCAATAATGCCGGTGTGGCGCTAATGGGCACTCTGGCAGAAGTGTCATTGGAAGATATGCAGTGGCTGATCGGCATCAACTTTTGGGGGGTGGTGCACGGCTGCAAGTTCTTTACGCCGTTGCTTCAGCGTGAGAGTGATGCGCACATCGTGAACCTCTCCAGCATCTTTGGCTTGATCGGACCGCCCGGACAGACCGCATACGCTGCCAGTAAGTTTGCGGTCCATGGGTTCAGTCAATCACTGCGTGAAGAGCTGCGTGCCACCAGCTCTATCAAAGTAACGTCAGTGCACCCTGCTGGTATTGCCACGCCGATTGCAAATAGTGCTCGTGCCGGAAGTGGTGTGACCTCGGCGGCTCGCCAGGAAGCAGAAGAGTACTTCAAGAAAGTAGCGACCATTCCGCCGGAAGAAGCGTCGCGCGTGATCATCAAGGGAATTCTGGGAAACAAGAACCGCGTTCTGATCGGCTCGGACGCTTATCGCATTGATCGGATCCAGCGCCTTTTCCCCTCGCGCGCCAGCGCCATGTTTGCCAGTTTTCTGGAGAAGCGCAGAGGGCCAAAGTCACAGGCTGCTGCCGGCGCGTCGAAAGCGGTTTGATCGGCGGGAAAGAAGTCAGGAAGGAATGGTCAAAATCGGGTTCGAATTGCGCTTTCGGAAAACATGAGAACTCATTCCTGCTTTTGACAATTCCTTCCCCGCGAGACATAATTCATCGCCCTATTTTCTATTGATGGATAATTGCGTTTGCTGGTTCATGCGGCAAGAAATCTGATGTAGCAACAGGATTTTTGCCATAAAGTGTCCCTGACTAATTTTTCGCGTCCCAATTTTTGGCCCAATGGCCCGGACGGTTTCAAGGTGTGCGTCTATGGGCGAGATGCAATCAAAGTTTGGTTTTTGGAGACTGCGTCCGGCGCAATCATGTGGCATAATACTGAGCCATTAAAGGATAGAAGAACTATTCATTTCATGAATGAGCACTCATTCACGTTTTCACTGGCCTTTCCGCCCGACTCCATCGGACGACAGCGCCAGATAATTTCCTCACGCTTCGCCACTGCTACCTGGGAGGGTTTATGCGGTTTATCCAATTGTTGAAAATCTTTCTTGCGTCCTTGCTGCTTACCGGCATGGTCTTTGCGCAGGGTGTCGGCGCCTCGGGTGACATCCGGGGAACGGTTACAGATCCGTCCGGCGCTGTTGTTACCGGCGCCAACGTAACGGCCACCGATCTTGCCAAAGGAATCAAGCACACGGTGGCCACCGATGCCAACGGCCAATATCGCCTGACGGGACTGCAGCCGGCCACATACAGTCTCAGTGTCGCGAAAACAGGCTTCCAGTCGGAACTGGCAAAGAATGTAGTGGTGAACGTCGGCCAGACATCAACCGTCGATTTTCCCATGAAGGTATCGCAGGTTTCTGAGCAGGTGGAAGTAACTGCTGAGCCGCCAGTCGTGGAAACCGAGAGAGGCGCGCAAGCCAATGTGGTCACAGAGCAGACCATCCGCGATCTGCCGATCAATCGCCGCGATTATCTGACCTTTACGCTGCTGGCGCCCGCTGTCTCTGATTCCACGCGGTTGGCCTCTGATCAGGATTACCGCGTTAAACAAACGCCGCAAAGCGGACTGTCATTCTACGGCAGCAACGGCCGCGGCAATAGTGTTACGGTCGATGGCGGCGAAGTGAATGATGATTCCGGCGGCGTGCGCCTGAACATGAGCCAGGACGCCGTGCAGGAATTTCAGATCAACCGCAGCAATTACGGAGCCGATCTCGGCGGTGCCAGCGGCGCGACGATCAACATCGTCACCAAGTCCGGCGGCAATGAGGTTCACGGCAGCCTCTTCGGCTATTTCCGCAATGACGCGCTCGACGCAGCCAATCCTTTCTCGATCAGCCAGGCTTTGGCGCCCGGCCAGACTTTCAATCCTGCAGCCCCCGACGTTCAAGGTACCCACGTTAAGGACAGCCTTACTCGCGAGCAATTCGGTGGCGCAATCGGCTTCCCCTTAAAAAAGGACAAGACTTTCCTCTACAGCTCTTTTGAGGGTCTTCTTGGTGATTCGCAAAACGCTGTGCCGCTACTGACCGATACCAGCATCTTCCGGCCTGAAACGGATGTATTCAACAACCAGGGCGCGATCCTAAGTGGTTTGGCGACTCTTCCTGGCAACCCGTCGGTTCCATGCCTGACTGGCCAACCGGCGTTGCCTGCGGCAACATGTGCTGCCATTTTGAATAATGTCTTGACCATCAATCCCGCTACCAGTCCGCTCAATGCGTACATTGTCAACCAGTTTGAAACGAACGGTGGCTTGTTCCCTTATACCAATCGTCTTTATCTGGCTTCGACTCGGTTGGACCACCAGTTCAGCGATCACAACCAGGTCGCACTGCGTTACAGCTTCGGACATGATCTGGAAGAGAACCCTGATGTAACCTCGCTCACCGGCTTTTCCCGCGGCAGCTCCGTGAAAGCTTTTGATCACACGCTGCTGGGTTCATGGTTCCACCAGTTCAGCCCCAGCACATTGAATGAGGCCCGTGTTCAGTGGAATTATTCCAACTTTGACGTGAACCCGAACGCTCTCGGTCAGGTTGGACTCGATATCCCAGGCTTCGCCAATCTTGGTAACCAGATATTTATCCCCAGTTTTACCATCATGCGGCGTTATGAGTTTGCCGATAACATGAGCCTGGTTCGCGGCAAACACAACATCAAGTTTGGCGGATACGAACTCTATCGCGGCAATCACACTGAGTCCCATACTTTCTTCCCCGGCCGTTTTGTGTTTGGCAACCTGCCCGGCGGGATTTTAAGCCCGTGCCTCCAGGTTCCAGCCGCTTGCGGACTGTCTGCCGCTCCAGCCACCATTAACTCGATCCAGTCGGTTTCGCTGGGGTTGCCGCAGTTCTATCAACAGGGATTCGGAGATCCGATCTATAACTACCCACGCCCATTCACCGCTGCGTTTGTGCAGGACCAATGGCAGATGGCGCCTAATTTCACTCTAAATGTTGGTGTGCGTTATGAGTTGGATTCGCAATACGGCGCCTTGAACACGGACAAAAACAACTTTGCGCCTCGCCTCTCATTTGCCTGGGATCCATTCAAGGATCATAAGACTGTTATTCGTGCAGGCTACGGCATCTTCTATTCCCCAATTTACGGGCAGATTGCTGACGTAGTTCAGACTCTGGGATTAGTAAACGGTGTTCGTCAGATCGCGCAGACGTTTGTGCCGCTTACCGGTGCTCCTGGCAATCCGGCTCTGACTTCAGCCGCGATCTTCCAGACCTTGTTTGCCCAGGGTAAGGTCCAGTGCACCACGCCTGCTGCGGGTAACGCGGCCTGCATCACACCGGCGGACCTGACCCAATTCGGCATCAACGTCACGCATACCGGACCGGTTCCCCCGTTGAGTGTTCTGTTCAGCGGCCAGCCGAACTACCAGAACCCGTATTCCCAACAAGCTGAATTTGGCATTGAGCGTGAAATTGCCAAGGGCTGGTCTGCTTCGCTGAGCGGCATTTACGTTCATACCATTGGGTTGCCGGTCGCCATTGACACCAATGCTCTTCCGACGACGCCTATTGTCAACGCACCGATCGGACTCACAGGGCTGCCTGGCGTCACAGTGCCAATCCGTTCCTGGAGCTCGCCCGGATGCGCTGGGGCCCTCATCGTCAATTGCTTTGCTAATCCGCTGTTGCTCCAGAATGATGTTTATTCTTCCAAGGGGGCCGCTCTTTATGAGGGTGCCATCCTTGAAGTGAAGAAGCGTTTCAGCCAGCACTTCTCCGTGCTGGCAAATTACACGCTGAGCAAGGCCTTTGATACCACAACCGACTTCAACAGCGACTTCGGTCCGTTCGATAACACCAACCTGTCGGCCGAGCGCGCCTTGTCAAACTTTGATCAGCGCCATAAGGTCACCATCGCCACAGTTGTGGATACCGGCAATTCCGGTGGACACATTTTCTCCAACTTCCAGTTCGCACCCATCTTCCGCTACAACAGCGGTCACCCCTTTGATCTTCTGGCCGGCGCTGACCTGAATGGCGATCGCCACTCGACCAATGATCGTCCTATCGGAGCTGCGCGCAATACCGGTCTGGGGCCTGATTACATGGACTTTGATATGCGCATCACCCGCCGCTTCAAAATGGGCGACCGGGCTGATCTGCAGCTGCTGGCTGAAGGCTTCAATCTGGCGAACCGCACCAACTATGCCAGCGTGAACAACATTGTGGGGCCAAAAGTGATCGGAAACACCTTCAACGTAAGCGGCACCAATACGGTTTCACCCAGCACGCCTTTGGGCTTCACTTCGGCTTTCCCGATGCGCCAGTTGCAACTTGGTATTCGCATCGGCTTCTAGCTCTTAACCTGGACGACGGAGGCGATGATTGCCTCCGTCGTTTTCTCTTTAGCCACAAATTATCTATTGCTTAGGTAGTAATTGAATCATCGCGATTTTTTAGCGCCAATGTCTGTTGCTTCCCCAACCACGCCGCATTTGAGCCAGATCTCCGGCGCGCAAGCCGTGGTCTCTGCTTTGGTCCGGCATGGCATTACCGCAGGCTTTGGTATTCCCAGCATTCACAATATTGCTGTGTATGAAGCGCTGCGGCAGACTGCCGAATTTCATCATTGGGTCGTTCGTCATGAACAAGCTGCCGGCTATGCCGCGGACGGTTTCTATCGCCGCAGTGGGCAGATAGCCGCAATATTCGCTTCCACCGGTCCCGGAAACCTGTTCACGCTGGTGCCGCTGCTGGAAAGTTTGCAGAACAACATTCCCGTCCTTCTCATCGGCACCAATATCGCATCTTCTATGCTGGGCAAGACCGGCGGAGCGCTGCATGAGACTCCGGACCAACTGGAGATCATCCGTCCTCTCACTCGCTTTGCGCGGCGGGTGGCCAGCCCTGATGCTCTGATGGATACGATCGCCGAAGCGGTAGCCATCCTCCACGGACCTTTGCCGGGACCAGCGTTCATCGAAATACCACACGATTTCTTTCTTGCTACTGTAAGCGCGGATTTATCAAAGCCCGCGCAGCAAAACTCAGATTCGCATCCATCTCCGCCGTCTCAAGAGATAGAAGACGCTCGCCGACAAATTGCTGGAAGCGGCACGCCAACAATTCTCATTGGCGCAGGCGTTCGCGATAGCGCAGCCGCAGTCCGCCAGTTTGCTGAACTTCTTCAATGCCCGGTCTTCACCACCACCAGCGGGAAGGGAATGTTTCCCGGCGATCATCCGCTTTCACTGGGCTGCATCTCCCGGCTTGGTGCGGTCCAGGAAGTCTTGGCGCAAAGCGATCTCCTCATTTCTTTTGGAGCGCGTCTTACGGAGTTCGATACCGGCCGCTTCGGCCTGCAACTTCCGCCAAAGCACATTCAGGTTATCGAGGACGTTCATTACGCCGGAGATAGGATTCCTTCCAGCAAGATTGTTGGAAAAGCTGCTGAGATCGCGCAGACCTTTGCCCAGAGCGCGCCGAAGCGTATTCCGTGGTGTGATATCGCAGCCATCAAGGCAAGCGAATCACAACGGCTGGAGGCGCTGGGGCAGGATAGCTATGCTGCCCTTAAGCTCATTCGCACTGCCATGCATCGTGATGATGTGCTGGTCAACGATCAATCGATTCTCAACTATTGGGCGTCGGCTTTCTTTCCTGTCTTGGGGCCGGGAACTTTCCTCTATCCTTCTGGATCTGGGACACTGGGCTATGCTCTGCCTGCGGCCATTGGCGCGGCTTGTGCTGTCAAGCGATCTGGTGAACAGCGCAAGATCGTCTGCATCGCCGGCGATGGTGGCTTCCAATATACGCAGCATGAACTGGCCACTCTGGCGCAATATGATCTTCCCGTCAAAATACTTCTTGTCAACGATGACTCGTACGGTGTGATCGCATTCTTGCAGCGGACCATGTTTGGCCAGACACACGAAGTCGCATTAAAGAACCCGGATTTTTGCCGCGTGGCAGAAGCTTATGGCATCCGTGCAGAACGCATCACGTCGATTGACGCTCTGCAGCAGCGCATGCCGCAGTGGCTTAGCGCACCCGGTCCTGCTTTGCTGGAGTGGCACACTCAATTGAATGCGCCGTGGGCGGTTGGCGCTATTCCACGCCCAACCGGTATCGCCCAGAAAAGTTCATAGCACATTTGATCACCTTCAAGGAGACAGATCGCCCATGTCCGACCAGCCAGCCCACAAGAGCGTAAAACAACTTTTCGATCTGAAGGGACGGGTCGCCATTATCACCGGCGGATCGATTGGGCTGGGCCGTCAGATGGCCGAAGCTCTGGCTGAAATGGGCGCGAATCTGGTTCTGTGCGCGCGCAAGAAAGAACGCTGTGAACAGGCCGCGCACGACATGGAAAAAATTGGCGTTCGCGCCGTGGCAATGGCTTGCGACGTAAAAGACCAGGCCAGCGTTGAACAACTGATCGCCGGTACGATGGCCGAGTTCAAGCGTATCGACATCCTCGTTAATAACGCAGGCATATCATGGGGCGCTCCCACGGAAAAGATGACTCTGGCTGAGTGGAACAAGGTGATCGAAACCAACCTGACGGGAACATTTCTCTGCGCCCAGGCCGCGGGTAAAGTCATGTTGAAGCAGCAAAGCGGTAAGATTATCAATATGGCGTCTGTTGCGGGCATCCGGGGCGCGCCGCCTGAAACGGTGGAGGCAATTGCTTACCATGCCAGCAAGGGCGGAGTAATTTCCTTTACCCACGATCTTGCGGTCAAGTGGGCGCGGCATAATATCCAAGTCAATGCGATTGCGCCGGGATGGTTCCCTACGCACATGTCTGACAAAGTCATTGAATACAAGCGCGATTACCTGCTCAGCCACATTCCTGCGCGACGCTTTGGTTCCGATCACGACTTGAAAGGCGCAGCTGTCTTTCTCGCTTCGGACGCTTCTGCCTACGTTAACGGCCACGTGCTGGTGGTGGATGGAGGCCAGTCCGCCTGAGGTCATTATGATTATTCCTCTTACTCCAATCAGGTTTTTGCGTTATTCCAGCCAGCAATTTCCCCGGCGCACGGCTGTCGTCTGTGGCGAACAGCGATTCACATATGCTCAATTTTCTGACCGCACCGCCCGCCAAGCGGGAGCATTGCGATCTCTGGCCATCAAGGCCGGTGAACGCGTTGCCTTTTTGGGAGCAAATTGTCATCGCCTGCTTGAGGGTTATTATGGCGTCGTCGAGGCCGGCGGCATTCTGCTTCCGCTCAACATTCGTTTGGCTTCGCAGGAACTGGCATACATTCTTAACGATTCAGAAGCGGATGTGCTTTTCTTTGAGGAGCAATTTATCCCGCTGGTTGAGTCGTTCCGCAAAGATCTCAAGTCGGTAAAACATTTTGTCCCACTAGACTTCAAACCCAACCAGCCCTGGATGTCCGCGAAGAATTATGAGGAGATGCTCGCCGCCGCCACGCCCTATCGTGCGGACGTGATGCAGATCGACGAGAACTCCGTGGCCGAACTGTTCTATACCAGCGGCACCAGCGCCAATCCCAAGGGCGTGATGCTCACGCACCGCAACATCTACCTTCACGCACTCAATGTCGCGATCGCCTTTGGAAGCAAAAGTGAATCGGTGGAGCTGCACACCATTCCATTGTTCCACGCCAATGGCTGGGGCGTGGCACATTCACTCACTTACGTCGGTGGCAAGCATGTGATGATGCGCAAATTTGAGACCACGGAAGTCTTTCGACAGATCGAGCGTGAAGGTGTGCAGTCCTTGAGCGTGGTTCCGGCCATGGCAACCGCACTGGTCAACTGTCCTGAGCGGCCCAAGTTCAATTTGAAAAGCTTGGAGCGCATGAGCCTGGGTGGCGCGGCATCGTCTCCCACGCTAGTCCGTGAAGTGGAGGAGAAGCTGGGATGCGCCTGCTATTCCGGCTACGGTCTCACGGAAACCGCTCCCGTCTTGACCACGGCGCGTATGAAAGCCGGGCTCGATTGGGAAGGCCGCGTCCGTTATGAGAAGCAGGCAAGCACCGGTCACGCAATTCCCGGAGTTGAGATCCGCGTTGTGGATCCTGATGATAACGACGTCCCGCGCGACGGCAAAAGTATTGGTGAGATTGTTGCCCGCAGTGATGGTGTAATGGCCGGCTACTGGAAGCAGCCGGAAGCCACCGCGCAAGTAATGCGCAATGGCTGGTTCCATACCGGTGACATGGCCACCATGGACGAAAACGGCTATGCCCTGATTGTCGATCGCAAGAAAGACATCATTGTGAGCGGCGGTGAAAATATTTCGTCGCTCGAAGTGGAGAAGGCGCTGCTGGCGCACCCCGGAATTTATGAAGTGGCCGTGATTCCTGTTCCCGACGAGCGCTGGGGCGAGGTGCCGAAGGCGCTAGTCGTAATGAAGCCGGGCGTTAGCGCGACAGAGGCTGAAATACTGGAGTTTTGCCGCAGCCACCTTACGCACTATAAGTGTCCGCGCACAGTTGAATTTTTGGAGACACTGCCGCGGACCGGGACCGGCAAAGTGCTCAAGAAAGAACTGCGCAAAAAATACTGGTCAGGCACGGAGAGCATTCGTCCGGAGCTGGCGACGAAGAAATAAGATTTTCGTCCCGAGCGCAGCGAGGGCCCCCTATTGTTCCGATGCTGTATGGGACAGCATGAGCTTCTGATCGCATCTTCGTTTAATTTTGGTGATCAACAAGATCATAGGGTTCCCTCGCTACGCTCGGGATTACATAAAAATATGCCCAAACGCACACTCGATGCTCCCGAAGCTCTCAAAGATCTCATCGGTCAGGAAATTGCCGTCACTGACTGGTTCAACATTACGCAAGAACGAATCCAGCAATTCGCCGACGCCACGCTCGACCATCAATGGATCCACGTGGACGTTGACCGCGCACGCCGCGAGTCACCTTTCAAAGCGCCGATTGCTCACGGCTTTCTCACATTGTCACTGCTCCCACACTTCATGCATCAGGCGCTGGAAATCAAACAGGGCGTTCGTCTGGGAGTGAACTACGGGATGAATCGCGTGCGCTTTGTCTCGCCGGTACGCGCCGGATCAAATATTCGCGCCCGCATCGTACTTCAATCATTGAAAGATGTACCTCCCGACGGGATGGAAGCGCTGTTTAACGCGACCGTGGAAGTTGAAGGTGGAGAGAAGCCGTGTTGCGTGGCGGAGTGGGTAGTGAGGTATTACCGGTGATTTCGAACGACCGAGATGTTGGTCAAGACAAAAAACACAAAGCCACGATCGTCAGGACAGCGATAAACACCTTTGCCACCGAGAATTCGATTGGCGACAGCGGACATTTCCCATCCATCTTCTTCGGAAGCCGCCCAATAATCCTCGGTCAATTTCAATATTTTGTGTGACTCCCCAAATTCTCGTACAGCCGATATTGAACTTTTCACATGCTCGGGAATGCTCTCGTTATTCCATGACCAGAGCCAGCTTTTCGATGCATGAGCAATTGTGCCTACTGCTTGTATGTCCGCGACTACATACGGAACTCCTTCATTGGAGAATGTTAGGATTGCCTTGTCGAAATCATAATCCCATCGTGCGTAGTTCCCAATCTTGAATTCTTCATGGTACGCATGGTTCAGATCGATTAGCTCGTGAACACTTTCGTGGAGGTATTCTTTAAATTCTGGATCGGTCACGAAGCCCCCGCTAAATGCGATCTTTCTTTGAAGTGTTCAGCCCCACCCTCATTAGCGTCTTCGCCACCTCACCCAAAGACGCGAAGCGCTCGTCCTTTGTCATGCCGTGAAAATAGCGGTAATAAATCTGCTGAATGATTACTGCCACCTTGAACATGGCGAACACATAATAGAACACGATGTCAGATAGATCGCGCCCCGTCTTCTCCGCGTAGCGTTGCGCCAACTCGGCGCGGCGCAGCATTCCTGGGACAATCGTTGGCCCCCAGCGCACCATCTGCATTTCCGGAGGATCGTCGGGGTCAATCCAATAGGCCAGCGCGGTACCCAGATCAGTGAGCGGATCGCCCAGCGTGCACATCTCCCAATCCAGTACAGCTTTGATCCGGGTAATGTCCGTGGGATCAAGCACCATGTTGTCGTACTTGTAATCGTTATGGATCAGCGTTGCGCCGCTTCGCGCGGGCATGTGTTCCCGCAACCATGCGGAAAGCGGTTCTACTTCGGACAGATCGTGTGTTTTCGACCCGTGATAGCGCTCCATCCAGCCGCGTACTTGCCGCTCCAGATAGCCTTGCGGTTTGCCTAACCCACCCAGACCAAGCGCCGTGTAATCCAGGCCATGCAGCGCCGCCAGATTGTCGATAAAAGATTCGCTGAGCTTTCTTGCTGTCTCATGCGGCAGCGTCAAGCCGTCCGGCAGGTTGCGGCGCAGTATCAGCCCGCGCACGCGCTCCATCACATAAAAGGGTGCGCCCAGCACGGAATCGTCAGTGCAATAAAGCAGTGGGCGCGGCGTAGGATAAGCGGAGTGCAGCTTCGCCAGCACATTGTATTCGCGCCCCATATCATGCGCCGATTTCACCTTGCTGCCGAAGGGCGGACGCCGCAACACCATTTCTTTTTCGCCCAGTGCGATGGAATACGTGAGATTGGAATGGCCGCTGGGAAACTGCTTTACCACCAACTCGCCGCCGAGATTAGGAAAATGGCTGCGAAGAAATGGTTCCAGCTTGGCGAGGTCCAACTCCTCACCCTGGCGGACGGCCTTTGTGCTGTCCTGTAACTCCTCGGCAACAGAGAAATGTTTTGTGGCTTCGGCTGACATTGTCGCCAGTTCCTTGCTTCACTGATTCACGTTCCGCTGATTTCGCAGCGGGCAATCCCGCTTGCTTTACCGATGCGTGAGAAACTCCGGATCAGTAAAGTGCGGAGTAGCATTATACGAGCTTAGAGTAAACCGTCCGGCGGAGAAGAGAAACTCGCTATAAGAGCAATTGCGCACCATCCACGCAGCTTTCAATGTGGCCTCAGTGGAAAGATCCAGCGCCCGCTGCATGGCCACGCCCACCGGTCCGCCGGAGCTGAAGATGGCGATGCGCTGCCCGCGATTTCCATTCTCAGGGAACTTGGCCAGTGCGCGCTGCACGCGCGCGCTGAAATCTGTCCACGGCTCAATCCCTTCCAGCGGCAGTTCTCCACCTGCCCACCGCCCGATCACTACTTCAAAGATCTGCTGGAATGTTTTGAACTGCTCCGGGCGCGTTTGTGAATCTTTAAAGGCCTGGTGCATTCTGCGGATGTCGGCATCGCTTTCAATCAACTCCGGCAATGACCGTTCCAGCACCGCCTCAGCCTGGAACTCATCGAATTCCGGCAGCACGACCGGTTCGGGCCAGGGAAGCCCAGCGCGTTTGTAAGCTTCACCCACCAGGCGCGCCGTCTCCCGCTGCCGCACTCGCGGCCCTGAATACACGCGGTCAAAGCCAAGCTGCAATCCGGCCCAATAGTCGCCCAGCACGCGGCTCTGCTCTTCGCCCTTGGCGGAAAGCTTGTCATAATTGCGCTCAAGAAAGGATGCTTGGCCGTGCCGGACCAGGAAAAGTCTGCTCATTAAGAAATTGAAAGCTCGAAAGCCGAGGATATCATGCACGCTGCCTCCACGCGAGCACGGAGCAGCAAGCGATTCTCCACTGCGCTAAGGCTTTTTTCCCTCCGGATTGGCCTGCGAACTTGCGCCCGCCGCCGGTACCGTGGCGCTGCCATTGGCGGTGCCGATGAGTCCGTTGTTCGTATCGCGCACGGCCAGCCGCAGCAAATATTCTCCTGGCGGAAGATCCAGGGTCTGGTTGCAGGGAAAGATCGCTTTCATTACCCTCTGATATTGCTCAGGCGCAAGCGCGGCATTGAATGTGTTCCCCTGAATTTTTATTGACTCGCCGGTTTTGGAATAAGCGCGGACGCCGCAATCCACCGCAGCATGCTGTAGTCCATCTTCTTTCAGTTCGAACCCGATACTGTGTGGGTCCACGCCATAATTGATCTGCACTTTGTTACCACTCTGCGCCGTTGGCGGAAGCACAATCGCCTGAAACGGCAGCGCCGTGGAGATTGGATTATTAATGTCCAGCGCGCTTCCCATATCGATTGCAAGAATTTTGGGATCCTGTTTGGCGTATTCCTTGGGCTCAACCGCGTAGAAGCCCTGGCGGTAATGCAGCTTAACTCCTGGTCGATCGACCTTGACGGAGATCCTGCGGAAGCGGCTGTCCCAATTCTTGTTTTCCGGATAGTAGCCCAGAGTGTAGTAGGTTGAGCCATCCTCCATGCTGTCGCGGATGGCCCTGTTAAGATCGTTGGTGTTGTAGAAAGCTTTGCCGCCGGTTTGATCAGCGACTGTATTCATGGTGGAGTGTGAGTTCATCGCATCCACGGAAGCATTGCTGATCTCTGAGGCTTGCGCCGATCCTCCCATCCCATTGCGGACGGCCCCACGCGCGCTGTTGCCCAGATAATTGCCATTGCTGTCCGTATTGCTGAGCGAGGAATATACGTCACGATTGCCCACCGCGCCTGCGTCTACGGGATAGACGGCGACCTGTGCATTCGCCAAGAGGTCAGCAGCATGGTTGATCTGCGCCTGGTAGCTCACAATGTTTGGCAGTTGCGCGGTGGCGGAGGAATTGTTGCGGCCCCTGGGATCTGGGTCTTGCGGGAAAAGGTAAGCGGGAAAAGCCTCAGAAACCCAGATAAGGTTTTTGCGTCCGGGATAGCCGGAAAGATTGCGGGCCAAGGCGCCCAGTTGTTCAATGGTGAGGCGAACGCGTTCATCCATCTGGTTGATGGCCTGCTCTTGTCCAAAGCGAAGGATTTGCTGCAGCATCTGATCGGGCAATTGCTGTAAAAAACCCGGTGGAAGATCAAGTGCATTTGAGCTCTGTGATCGAACGCCCAATGCGTTGCTCCTTGATTTCTTCACGGCTTCTTTCAGCAATTCAGGATCAACAGTGAAATCTTGCAGCATTCGCAGTTTGGCCCCCATGGCGTAAACCGCAAGAGGCTGGCCCGCGGGAAGCTTTTCCAGAAACCTGAGCATTTCCTCGCGCGCATATTTCTGGTTCACGTTGGTTACATTGATTCCATCCAGCAGGAGCACGTTCAAGGCGCTGTTGGTTTTGAATCGAGGCATATTCGTAATGCGATTGGACGAAAGCGTGACGGGAGTCAATACAGCTAGTTGTCCCTGCGGGCCCTGCTGAAAGTTGAAGACTCGTATCTTTTGCGGCTGGTTTTCTTCCTGCACAGTAAAATCGTCAGCCTTCAGATCAGTGACAGGAGCGCCTTTGTGGTCGAGTGCGATCACATCCACGATTACCAGCCTGGTCTTTACTTTGAGTACGGTGGCTGTGCCTTCCACAGCTTCTGATTGTGACTGGGCCGAAGCCGGAGCAGCATTTACCGGGCCAGGGCTGGCGGATCCGCCAGGAGAAGGCGGCGTGGACTGCTGTGCCAGAGGCACTGCGGCACAGGCCATCAGCAGAAACAAGAAAGAAACAAAATTCCGCATAGAAATGCTCATAAAAGCTTTCTCCCTAAAGGCGCTGCATTAAACTTTGAATTAATATAACTGCCCCGAACCTATTTCATTCGATGTTTCTTTAATCCAGTGCTGCTGACTAGGAACCAGGTTTGAGATCGCTCAACGGACAGAAAGATGCGCATCCTTAGGGCCGACTCTTCGGCTGATTCAGGTAGGAATCCAGACCTAGTGTTTCGTCGCAGGCGCCGGAACATGAAATTCAACACCATTCGCGGCATTGGCTTGCTCTGTTGCTGCGGCGTCCAGGTCGGCAAGCTGGTATTTGCGCGCCGCCTGTTCGTTAAGGACCCACAACGTCTGGCCGGCGATAGCATAGCTCTTGGCCGAGAGGCGGCGTCCATCGCGGAAAACAAATATGGTGCTTACGGCTGGCTCCTTTGCGGACAAGGTTGCGCCCGCGCTGGCCCTGTTCCGGTCTTCGTAATATCGTCTGTCTTCTTCGCTGCGCAGATCGGAAACCTCGTCGGTAAGCTGCTGGACTTGAGCTGCAAGCTCCGCGCTGTTGCCGTTGTCTGAATTCACGACAACTGGCTGCTGTGCCGGAGGACCATAGCCGCCGTAGCCATCCCCGTAGTAGTCGCCATAGAAGCTGGGATAGTAGGGATAGAAAGGCGATCCAAGGAAGAGCCCGCCGCCGAAGAAGAATGGTGAGCATCCAAAGCAGCCGTTGAAAAACCCAAAGTGGTGATTATGAAAATGGTGAAAGCCGAACGGACGGTTTACAAAAGGACGATTTACAAAGACGTGCCCAGCGGATGAAAAAGTCCGCGACGAGAAGGTCCGCGATGAAAATGTCCGGTGTGATGGAGCGAAAGATGAAAGGCCGGGAGTCCGCGGACCAAACGAGCTGAAGCCGGGACCTGACCTGAATCCGCGCGGGGCTGAGCTAAATCCCGAAGGGCCTGCTGACCTGAACCCGCCAGAAGGAGCGGACCGAAAACCGCCACCGCCGCGGGAGAAACCGCTACCACCGCCGCGACCTGACATTCCGCGCTGCGCATAGAGTGGGGAAGAGATGAGAACAGCAAGCGTACCCAGAATAATGAGTGACGGTAGGCGTTTCATAGAGGTATCCCAGTCCTTTGATTATATTTTAGTCCTTTCCAAAGATTGCCGATGCAAGTATTTACCCAATGTTTTCAATCATCTGGTGTGGTTGACACGCGGAACTATAATCTTCCGCATGAAAAAATCCATCTTGTTGCTGGTTGTCATTCTTTTATCCATCACAACATTTGCCCAGACGAAAAAGGCTAAAGCTCCCATTGCAACGGCCTCCAACATTTATCCGATCCAGGAAGGTTATGTCGATGCCAATGGCGTGCTCATCTATTACCAGACCATCGGCCAGGGTGCGCCTTTGATGATCGTGCATGGCGGTCCAGGCGTTGCGCACGACTATCTAATGCCTTACCTGCTGCCGCTGGCGCGGGGCAACAAACTTATCTTTATCGACGAGCGCGGTTCGGGCCGGTCAGAAAAACTGGAA
Source organism: Terriglobia bacterium (assembly GCA_020072645.1). Lineage (NCBI taxonomy): Bacteria > Pseudomonadati > Acidobacteriota > Terriglobia > Terriglobia bacterium. Next base: position 150,107 of record JAIQGK010000009.1, on the reverse strand, counting down.
GATGCTTCGCAGTACACCGTGGAAAATATGGTGGAGGACGTGGAGAGCGTCCGCCAGGCGCTGCATCTTGGCAAGATCAGCCTCATGGGACATTCTTATGGCGGCGTGCTGGCGCAGGCGTATGCATTCAAGTATCAGCAGAACCTCACGCACCTGGTGCTGGGCGGAACGTTTTACAGCACGAGTGAGATGAACAAAGTGCTGGCCGAAGAAAAGCGCAGCATGCCGCCGGAAGCGCTGGCCAAGCTGGAAGCCTTGGAGAAAGCCGGACTCTTCAACAAAGGCAAGGACTGGGAAAAGGGACGCTATCCGGACGACTACGCCAAGCTGGCCTGGGGCGATGGCTACTTTCAATATCTTTATCAGCGGCGTCCCGACCCGAATTACGATCCCGCTGCCGGAAACACCAGCACCTCATGGGACCTCTACCGCGAGATGTGGGGCTCTGATGGAGAGTTTGTCATCGACGGCAACTTGAAATCGGTGGAATATCTGGACAAGCTTTCCAGCATTCATGTTCCAACGCTGCTGATATGCGGCGACCACGATGAATCCAATCCCCGGCTCTCACGCACCATGCATGAAAAAATTGCCGGATCAAAGCTGGCGATCATGCCACAGTCGGGCCACCTGGCGTTTGTGGACCAGCCGAATTTGTACATCAAGACAGTGTCGGAGTTCTTGAAAGGGAAGTGAGAAGCCACCAGCGCGGGGGAGCCAGTAAAGGAACGGCAGGGAGGGATGAATGGCGGACAACAAAACGAAACCTACCAAATTGAGTGTGTCGGCGTTTATCGATGCGATCACCGACGAGGGACGGCGGGCGGACGCCAAGGCGCTCGTCAAGTTAATGCAGAAAGCGTCTGGCGAAAGGCCGACGATGTGGGGGCCGTCCATCATAGGCTTCGGCAGCTACCATTACGTGTATGACAGCGGGCGAGAAGGCGACATGCCGGTTGTCGCTTTTTCTCCACGCAAGGCCGCAACAGTCTTGTACGGGCTAGGTGATGCTGAAGCCCTGCTGCCGAAACTCGGCAAACACACCAGAGGCAAAGGCTGCGTCTACATCAAGAAGCTTGCAGACATGGACCAAAAAGTCCTGGAGGCGATGGTGGAAAAGGCTGTTGCCGGCAGGGGGGCGCGCTAGTGTGGTGTCTCACAAATACCTTTACAAAGGTTTGGCCGATACTTGCTTGCCCAAAAAATTGCCCCGCGCAGCCGAGAGCGCCTGCGGTCCACAATGATTTTGTTTATTGCATGCATCGTCGAGTTATTTCAGAGACACCACACTAGCTGGTCCTTGAAATCATTAGGTTCTAGGGTGACGGTGGCGGCATGCATTTGTGGACTAGCCGAAGTTGTACATCAAAGTCGGTGACAGATTTTTGTATTTCAGATCAATTCAACTATGCGTCATCAAGCCTGTGTATTGACTGGCATAGAGAGCTGACGCTGGTACAACTCCGCGTAGATTCCCTGTTGTCCCAATAGTTCGGCGTGGGTGCCACGCTGCACGATGCTCCCATTTTGGATAACCAAAATCTGATCGGCCTTGACGATGGTCGACAAACGGTGAGCTATAACAATCGAAGTTCGTCCGGTCAGCGCCCCTTCAAGGGCTTGTTGAATTGCGGCTTCAGACTCAGAATCCAGATGGGCAGTGGCTTCGTCGAGAATGACGATGTCAGGTGCCTTAAGAAGCAGTCGCGCGATTGCCAGACGCTGCTTCTCTCCGCCGGAGAAGCGATAACCTCTTTCTCCAACAAGTGTGTCCAAGCCTTCCGGCAGCGATTCCACAAGACCTGAAATCTGTGCGTCGCGCAATGCTAGCTTGATCTGCTCGTCAGTGGCATCGGGCCTGGCGTACAACAGGTTTGCGCGAATGGTGTCATGGAACATGTGCGCGTCCTGAGTGACCATGCCGATTCGCTGGTGAAGAGAATCGAGCTTCGCATCGCGAACATCGATATCGTTAATGCTGATGGATCCGCTTTTAACATCATAAAGACGCGGTATGAGATGCGTAATCGTCGTCTTGCCCGCACCTGAAGGTCCCACGAGAGCCACTAATTGACCTGGCTCAACGGTAAAGTTTAGATCGTTGAGCACAGTCGATAGCGGTCTTTTGTCGGACACGGCAATCGATTCAAGTGACGCAAGTGACACCTCTGCTGCCGATGGGTAGCGGAATGAGACGTGAACGAAGGAGATTCTTGCCGGACCGGCCGGAATCGCAACAGCGCCGGGCTTTTCCTGGATCATCGGCGCAAGATCGAGGACTTCGAATACGCGTTCGAAAGAGACCAGCGCAGTCATGACGCTGACCTGGATGTTGGAAAGACCTAGAAGTGGGGCATACAAGCGCGCCAGGTAGGACACAAGGGCAACCACGGTGCCCACGTCAAGCGTGTGTTGGACAGCCAGCACCCCACCCCATCCGTAGGCAAGTGCTGTGGCAAACGAGGCCATGAGAAGAAGGGCCGCGAGAAAAAGGCGTCCATAGAGGGCCTGTTTGATTCCGATATCGGAAACGCGGGCAGCTTTGGTTTCAAATGATTTGCGCTCGTCTCGGCTGTGGCCGAAGAGTTTGGCGAGCAGCGCACCGGCAACATTGAAGCGCTCGACCATCAGGTTGTTCATGGCGGCGGTTAGATCGTAGCTTTCGCGAGCAATGGTTTGGAGCTTGCGTCCCCAGAACCGCGCGGGCAGAACGAACAACGGAAGCAGAACCAGCCCTGCCAGCGTAATGCGCCAGGAAAGCACGAACATGGCGCCCAGGATCAGTACAACGGTGATCACGTTCCCCACGACATTGGAGAGAATGTCAGTAAATGCCGTTCGAGCGCCCCCGACATCGTTATTGAGCCTGCTGACCAGAGCACCCGTCTGCGTTCGGGTAAAAAACGCCAGGGGCATCCTCTGGATATGCTCGAATAGTTTCGCGCGGAGAGAGAGCACGATGCCGGCGCCGATTTTTGATGATAGATAGGATTGCGCCATCCCCAGCGCTCCGTCAAGGATGCCCAACAACGCGACCAGCACGGCGAGTCGAATGATGAGAGACGAGTCTCCCTTAAGTATGCCGTTGTTGATGATTTGGCGATAGATAAGAGGATTGGCGATGCCGATGCCAGCAGCGACAATAACAACAAGAAGAAACAGCCCGAGAAGCCACGTGTAGGGCGCGGCGAATGCCAATGTGCGCTTCGCGGTCCCTCGTTTGACCTTTTGTTTTATTACGGAGGAATCCTGCCCGAAGGACCGCAAGGCCCCAATCATGCTTCCCATGGGATGAGTTCTCCAATTTCCAGTGGACGAGAGTAAGGTAGCGAACGCCTAGTTTAGACAATCAATCGCCCGGAACACAAAATGAAGCTTTCGAACAGTAGTGAATCGCAGGTGTCGGTCAGAGTCTCAGCGCGACGCAAGGCTCCCAGCGTAACTTTCTGTTCGTCGCGATGAGGGGCCGCTCTTGATCAGATCAGCCGCCTTTTCCGCGATCATGATTGTCGGCGCGTTTGTGTTGCCGCCGACTACGGTCGGCATGATTGAAGCATCCACCACCCGCAGGCCTTCAACGCCATGAACGCGCAGTTCTGAATCCACCACGGCCATGTTGTCATTGCCCATCTTGCACGTTCCAACCGGATGGTAGAGAGTCTCAGTAAACTTGGCGATGTGTGCGCGCAAAGCGGCGTCATCTTTTGCCGCGGGGCCAGGATGAAGTTCCGTGCCGCGATAGGCATCGAAAGCTTTTGTCGCCGCGAGCTTGCGGGAAAGCTTGATGCCTTCCAGCATGACTTCCATGTCGCGAGAGTCAGAAAGGTAATTGGCGCGGATAGCGGGAGCATCGAGCGGATTGCTGGAGCGCAAACGAATATCGCCACGGCTGAATGGATGCAGAAGAGTTGGTCCCATGGTGAAGGCGTGCCCTTTAATTTGCTGGAATCCATGCTCAACAAAATAGCCGACGCCAAAATGAAATTGCAGGTCGGGTATCTGGGCGCGCGAAGAGGTTTTGACAAACGCGCCGGCCTCCGCGACGTTCGAGGTCAGCGGGCCTCTTTTGGAAATCATGTAACGCATGAGGTTGGAAAAGGTCTCAGCGCTGGCCAGGCTGATAGGCTTGGTGCATTCATACACCGTGGCACAGGCTGCGTGGTCTTGAAGATTCTTGCCAACTCCCGGCAGATCGCACGCAATGGGAACATTGAAGTGGCTCAAATGCTCGGCTGGGCCCACGCCGGAGAGCATAAGCAGCTGCGGTGAGCCGATAGCGCCCGCACACAGGATGATCTCACGCTCAGCCCGCTCCTGCATGCTGTTGTTGCCCTGTTGAAAGCTTACGATCGACGCACGCTTGCCTTCAAAATAAATTCCAAAAACATGCGTCTCGGTTTTTACTGTCAGATTTTTCCGTGATGCCACGGGATGGAGGAAAGCCGCGGCAGTGCTGTGGCGCTGGCCTTTGCTCTGCGTGACCTGGTAAAAACCAACGCCATCTTGCTGCGCGCCGTTGAAATCAGGATTACGCTGAAAGCCCGCTTCCTCGCCGGCTGCGACAAATGCTTCCGACAGCGGATTGACTGTCCGCAGATCGCTCACGCAGAGCGGCCCTGATGCACCGTGATATTCAGAAGCGCCACGCTCCTGTTTTTCCGACTTCTTGAAGTAGGGCAGCACGTCCGCGTAGCCCCATCCGGGATTGCCCTGGTCGCGCCACTGGTCATAATCCGCGTGGTTGCCGCGAATGTAGATCATTGCATTGATGGAACTGCTGCCGCCCAGCACCTTGCCGCGTGGCCAGTATAGGCTGCGATTGCCCAACGTAGCCTCAGGTTCGGTGAAGTAAGTCCAGTCGCACGGGCCTTTGAAGAGCTTGGAGAAAGCCAGCGGAATATGGATCTCCTTCCGTGTATCGCGGCAGCCGGCTTCCAGCAGCAGCACTTTTACGGTGGGATCTTCACTTAGTCGATTGGCCAGCACGCATCCGGCAGACCCGGCGCCAATGATGATGTAGTCATACATTCGCGGACTCCTGGGAAGGGAAGAACAAGATGGAGAGAATTGTAGCGCAGAAAACCATGCCCCGTGGCTGAGATTAACCCTGCGGGACGAGATGCACCGGGCACAGGATCTTAGCCTTTTATCTCCTTGAACGTCATTTCCTTCGCTTTGCTTCTGGTCTTGCGTTTCCAGGCGGCGAACAGCTCCGCGTAAGACTCTTTCAGGTAACTTTTAACGGAAATGTTCAGGCGCCTGGCGGTGGCGTCAATCCACTTGGCTTGGCCTTCAATTTCGCCAAAGTTGCCGATGGGCGTTTCGTCGATCACAACGTGGTCGTTAGAGTCGGCCCATTCACTGCGGAACTTTTCATAGCGGAAGCTGGGGCTGAAGCCGACCGCTTCAATGATCCGGCCCATGGCATCGCCGTTTTTCACCTGGGTTTCAATCTCCCGGCGGGACTTATGCCGCCCAGATTGCCTCCCACTACGGTCCTTGTAAGTCAGTGTCCAGCGCGGGCCATACTCGCGAAGCCGGAGCAGGGCTTCCCGCCGACGGAGTTTGCCCCCGGGCTGGTCATAGAGAGTATTCATCTCATGGGTGCGGGGGGTGATCAGACGGAATCCAGAGGTCTGGAGGGCGGCAGTGAGGGCGTCAATGTCGTCGATCTTGAACTTGATCTCGACTTCGCGATCGGTAGCCATGCCGCCAGTATAAAGAAAAGGTGTCCTTGGTACATTGTGCCGAAAACGCTGAAAGATGGCTTGCCTGGTTACCTCAGAAATGTCCTTTTTCACAATTTTTTGAAAAATAAGCTATTTTTTAAGCAATTCATTTAAAATCAATTATTTACAAGAGAAAAATGTACCCTTTTCTGAACAACTGCTTTCCAGCCACAGGCATCTTACTTTGGGTCGTGAATTAAGGTAACTGGCCTAACCTTAGGAGCTTAGCGGTAATCCCCAGTGTTGTAAAAAAGACACGCTAGGAGTTTGGGAGAATATAAGGCGGTTGCCACCCATCCTTATGATTCCATACAATTAGCGTCGATATGAACACAGGGGAACCCAGATTCTGTATGTCAAGGAGTTTGCATGAACAGAGTACTGTCCATTCTGGCGGCGGCTTGCTGTATGGCTGCCAACGTGGGGGCGGCACCAGTTCCAAACCACCAACAGCCCCAGGTAAAAAATAGCGCCATCCCCATGGCACTCAGGTCAACCCAGAACCAAACATTGAAGAGTTCAAAGGTTGAACCCAAACCCTATCAGGTCGGAACAGCATCCTGGTATGGCAAGCAGTTTCACGGCAAGACCACGGCCAGCGGCGAGGACTTCGACATGTTCGAATTCACGGCCGCGCACCGGAAGCTCCCCTTGGGAAGCTTTGTAAAGGTGACGAACCTGAAAAATGGCAAGTGGATCATTGTTCGGGTCAATGATCGGGGACCGTACGTTGGAAACCGGATAATGGACCTGAGCTATAGCGCTGCCCGGATGCTCAACTTCCGTGATGGCGTGGAGCGTATCCGTATTGACCTGATTCAGCCGGAAAATATGGCTATGAATCGCGGATATTAGCGCACAATAAGCGAAAAATAAATATACTAGGGAGCATGGCTATTCAGTCTCCTGTGATCGCAGGTCTGCCCGCATCCTCCGGGATGCGGGAGCGCCTCATTGTCGCCCTGGACGTTTCGAGCGCCGCTGAAGCGCAAAAACTTGTAGCCCGTGTTGGCGATGCTGCGGGGATTTACAAGGTAGGACTCCAACTCTTTACCGCCGAAGGTCCCAGCATCGTCCGTGATCTGGTGAGTTCTGGCAGGCGAGTGTTTCTCGATCTAAAACTTCATGACATTCCTACGACTGTGGCTTTGGCCGTGAAGTCGGCTGTGGAGCTTCGCGTCGATATGCTTACCATCCACGGCAGCGGTGGCTCTGCGATGCTGCGGGCGGCTACTGAAGCCGCAGCGGGACGGCTCAACCTTCTGGCAGTCACCGTCCTAACCAGCCTGAACGATGAAGACATGCAGGAAATTGGCGTGTCCGGACGCGTATCTGACCAGGTTCTCCGTATGGCCGCCTTGGCGAAAAGCGCAGCCTGCCAGGGAATTGTTACGTCGCCGCGTGAATCTCTGATGGTGAGAAAAGCTCTGGGCGAAGGTTTTGCCATTGTCACGCCGGGCATCCGTCCGGCAGGTGCAGAAACCAACGACCAGCAAAGGACTGCGACTCCAGCGCAGGCAATCAGCAATGGAGTAAGCCACATTGTTGTGGGTCGGCCGATTACCCATGCTGCAGATCCCGCCAAGGCCGCCGCAGCGATAATTTCTGAAATGGAGCAGGCAAGAATCAGCAGATGACTACGTTCTAGGCTTAGCTCTACAATACCTTCCTGGCGAGGTACTCACATGCGTGGCGTGATCTTCTTCCTGATGGCTTCGGCAATCGCGGTTTCAGCCCAAGCGGTTTCATCGCAGAACGCGTCAACCGAGAATGTCTCAGCCCAGAGCGCGTCTTCTCAGACCAGTGATTCCGCTGTTACTGCTACCAGCAGTGATCCGGCCGTGCAACAAATAGTCGTACCCGCCGGCACGCAGGTATTGCTTCACCTGAGGAGTCCTATTGACACCAAGACGGCCAAGGTCGGCGACGGCGTTTATTGCCAGACCAGCTTTCCCGTAACCCAGAACAATGTAGCCGTGATCCCCGCAGGAACGTATGTGAAAGGTAAGATTGCCCAGGTCAAGCGGGCGGGAAGGATCAAAGGCCGGGCCGAGATTTTGTTCAACTTCACAACAATGATTTTCCCGAACGGTTATACCATCGACCTGCCTGGAGCGCTGGAAAATGCGCCGGGCTCCCGCAACAGCACCGTCGCAGACAAAGAAGGGACGGTAAAGGCCGACAGCCAGAAAGGCAAAGATGCAGGCACCGTTGCCAAAACGGGCGCTACCGGAGCCGTGATTGGAGCTGTAGCTTCAGGTGGAAAAGGCGCTGGCATTGGCGGACTGGCAGGCGCTGCTGTTGGTTTGGGACAGGTGCTGTTCACGCGCGGCCAGGACGTGCGTATCGATCAGGATACTGCTCTTGAAATGGTGCTTGAGCGTCCGCTTACGGTGGATATTATGAATGCCAGTCCGGCCCAGGCGGAGAACTCAATCAGGCCTCGAGTGACGAATAATCGGCTGGCGATGCCCCGCACTCCAGCACCAAAATAGACGCACTCATCATCGCAAAGCGCGGTAATGGTTATTAACGCGCTTTGGTGGATCAAAATCTTCGCTTCCAATTTTAATATCCACTTATTTCCCTCTCTACTGATATTGGAAGGCATCTGTCCTATCCAATCCATAGATTCCATTGAATCAATCACTTATCTTCTACTGGAAATGGAACTCTGCTTGCACAAAACAAACCAAGCTTCGCGTGCCGGATATTTTTACGACTATTCAGCAAAACGGCATCTTTGCTTTACATTTATTCGAATTTTTCTTAATTTCGCACGAAAAACTTTCGGTTTCCTTTAGGAGGGAAGTGAGATGTTAAAGAAGGTAGCCTTTTCCCCGTTAATGCTGTCGCTGCTTGTTCTGGTGTTTGCAGCGACCGCATTTTCCCAAACGACAGCCAGTATCCAAGGAACGGTATCAGATCAAAGCGGCGCCGCGGTAGTTGGCGCCAAGGTGACGGTGAAGAACACAGCTCTGGGAATTGAGCGCACCACGCAGACCAATTCCTCTGGATCCTATGAAGTTCCTGCTCTGCCGCCAGGAAACTACACCGTTCAAGTAGAGCAGACAGGCTTTGAGACACAAGTGGCTAAAAATCTGGTGCTTCAGGTCAGCCAGAACTCTGTCCAGAACTTTGGTTTGAAGGTGGCGAGCACCTCAGAAGTTGTCACAGTTGAAGCAACCGCACCGATAATCGAATCGACGACGATTACAGTCGGACAAACCATTAACCAGCGGACGGTGCAGGAGATCCCATTGAATGGGCGTCATTTTGTAGACTTGGGTCTGCTGATTCCCGGTTCAGTCACTCCGCCGCAGAACGGCTTTCTCACCGCTCCTCTTCGCGGCCAGGGATCATTTGCCTTCAACACGGCAGGCAATCGCGAAGACACCGTTAACTTCATGGTAAATGGCATCAACCTGAATGACATGGTGCAGAACCAGATTACGTTTCAGCCTTCGATCAACACGGTTTCCGAATTCAAGGTGGATAACTCTACCTACAGCGCTGAGTATGGCCGCAACTCCGGCGCAATCGTAAACATCGCGACGCGCTCTGGATCTAATGATTACCATGGCGAGGTCTTTGAATTCATCCGCAACAACGCTCTGGATGCCAGAAATTTCTTTAATCCAGTTGGAACTGCCATGTCGCCCTTTAAGCGCAACCAGTTTGGCGCTGCGTTTGGCGGACCGATTAAACAAAACAAGACTTTCTTTTTCCTGAGCTATGAAGGACTTCGCCAGCGCCAGGGACTGACGCTGAGCACCAACGTTTTGTCGGCGACACAACGCGCCACGGTTACGGCGGGTGGGAATGCCACCAGCCAGGCAATTCTCGGTTTGATCCCGACTGCTAATGATCCTACCGGTACGAAATTCCTGGGCTCCGCTACCGCCCCAGTTGATATCGATCAGGGAACCGCAGACATCAGCCACAACTTCACCAGCAACCTGAGACTGCACGGCTACTATGCCGCGCAACATGACCTGCGCCAGGAGCCCACGTTGCAGGGCAACACCATACCAAATTTCGGCGATACGCGTGAGTCGAAGCGGCAGATTGCTACCCTCGGCCTGGATCAGACGCTGTCTTCCAGCATGGTGAATGAAGCCCGCCTGGGTTTCAACCGCATACACATCACGTTTTCGCCCAATGACACGACGAACCCCGTAGCTTTTGGTATTCAGGACGGACTTAATTTCAATGCTGGGTTGCCGCAAATCACCATCGGAGGGACTGGTGTTAATCTGGGCGGACCTACTGGTTTCCCCCAGGGGCGTGGTGATACAACCGCAGTGGTTGCTGATACGCTGAGCTACATCAAAGGGCGCCACTCCTTCAAGTTTGGCGGAGAGTTCCGCCGCTTCTACAACAATAACTTCAACGGTGACCCGGGCACATTGGCGTTTAACAGCATCACTGATTTTGCCGCCGGTCGCGCTTTGAGCTTTACGCTATCGGCCGGAAACCTGCCAAGCCGCATCGCTACTGGCGAATTGGGGTTCTTTGCCCAGGACAGCTGGAAGGTTTTTCAACGGTTGACCCTGGAACTCGGGCTGCGCTATGACTGGAACCAGACGCCTACGGAAGCTCTGGATCGATTCTCAAACCTGATTGTTAGCGGTGGGCAAGCCAACCTTGTTCAAGTCAGCTCACCATACAAACAGAACAATATGAACTTCCAGCCTCGTCTGGGGTTCGCGTTTGACGTATTCGGATCTGGCAAGACAATCGTGCGTTCTGGCTATGCGATTCTGACCGATCAGCCCATTACCAATCTCGTGACAGGTTTGACGGGAAATCCGCCGTTTGGGAACCCCCAGGCATTTAATGGTGTCGCTTCGAACCCATTAAGCCGCACAACGTATAACACGCTCTTGGTGGATGCGAAGGCCGGCGGCTTGGCGCCAACGGTTGTTGATCCTAATTTCAACAATTCATATGTTGAATCCTATAACTTGAACATCCAGCAACAAATCAATAAGAGCTGGAGCATGATGGTGGGTTACTTTGGGTCGGAAGGGCACGACCTTCGCACCAGAGTGAACCTGAACCAATTTGTGGCCTTTGGTCCTGGACCAACATTCACAGGAATTCGGCCGTTTCCGACTCTATCTGCCACCAGCCCAATTCTGCCTGGAGCAAACGTCGGCAACATCTCGGACAACGTCAGCAATGGCAATTCGTCTTATAACGCGTTATGGATCAGCTCAAACATGCGTCCATGGCACGGGTTGCAGTTCAATGCTTCCTATACCTATTCCAAGTCAATCGATTTCACCTCACAAAACGGGCAAGGTGTTGTGGTCCAGGACAGCTCCAACCCCGCTGGAGACAGAGGGCTTTCTGACTTCGACGCGCGCAATCGCTTTGTCGTGAACTTCATCTATGATTTGCCGGCCTTCCGGCACAATCGTCTATTTGAAGGTTGGCAATTGGGAAGCATTATTTCCGACCAGAGCGGCAACCCGGTCGATCTGGTGGTTACCGGCATTTCCGGGCTCACCGGCTTAGCAACCTTGCGCCCCGACCAGATTGGTGCGGTTCAGATTGTGAATCAGCCAACCTCAAATGGCAACATTCAATACTTTGCGCCGTCGCTCTGCGATCCAACCCGGGCGTTTTCACCGAGTTGCTCGGGAGCCACGTTCTCAATTTCAACCACGTCCGGTACTTTGCACTTTGGCAACCAAGGCCGTAACTCGATCATTGGACCGGGCTTCAACAACGTGGACTTTTCGTTGATTAAGAAGACCAAGATCAACGAACGGTTTTCACACGAAATGCGTTTCGAGGCTTTTGACCTTCTCAATCATCCAAACTTTGGTCAGCCCGGTCGCGGAGCACAACTCGTAGCCACAAACCCGGCACTGCCAGTAAGCGCAACAAATCCGTTGATTCCCGTTTCGACGTTTGGAGTAATTAGCAGTACCCGCTTCCCAACCGGCGATTCTGGGTCTTCACGGCAGTTGCAGTTCGCGATGAAGCTGATCTTCTAGATTGTAGTTCTTTAATAGTTCCAAATTGAAATCGCACCGGTTTTAGCCGGTGCGATTTTTTATTACTAATTAAATAAAAAGTGTATCGTGCTACTCACGATAGTTCATTAATACGTGGTTGCCAACCTGTTTCGGATGTGCCGAATAGTTACAGGAGAAAACAAATATATATGGGGTCCTCTTGGAAAATCTCCGACCAGATCTGCCCATAACGTTTCACCCGATGCGCGGTCGCTTCAAACTTGGCCATCGTGCCAACAACGAACGGCTCGATCAATGTATTCTCGTCGAGTTCAACAGATCTGTTGTTGGATATCTTTGGATATTTCGCGCCCTAAAAGGCCACCCATTTCGGATATTGTCCGAAGTTTGTGGCGAAATTCGACTCTTAGAGTGGGCTGGATGTTTGTATCCGGCCCACAGCTTTTCTACAGAAGACATCAGATGGATGCCCAGCCTGCCTTAGTTTAGTATTGGACTGAAGAATTCACCGATGCTAAAGAAAGCCTGATGAACTACATTTCCCGGCAGAAACAACTTGCAACGTTGCTGCGCAGAGGCGGATTTGACGCACTGCTGATCACTCATCTGCCAAATGTTCTTTATCTTTGCGGGTTCACCGGGACGGCGGGAGTCCTGCTTTTTCAGGTGACCGATCGCGCGCACAAAGCCACTTTCTATACCGATGGCCGCTACGATCAGCAGGCCCATGACGAGGTACAAAGCGCCAAGGTGGTAGTGGGCAAGAAGGCGGCGTTTACTGAGGGCTGCGAAGGCGCGCAGAAAGCCAAAGTTCGCACGCTGGGCTTTGAAGCAGACCACCTTAGCTACAGCGCATACAAGCAAATGGGAATGACAGTGCGCGGCAAGACCAGACTCAAGCCGGCGGCTGGACTGGTGGAGCAGTTGCGGCTGATTAAAGATGCGGACGAAATTGGCCAGATTCGCGCATCCGTGCTGCTGGCAGCCAGCTTGTTCCAGACGGCGCTGTCGGTGATCAAGCCTGGAGTGGCGGAAACGCAGGTTGCCGGCGAACTGGAATTGCAGGCACGACGCGCCGGGGCGGAGAAAATGTCGTTTGACACGATTGTGGCTGCGGGATCGCGCTCAGCCCTGCCGCATGGGCGCGCATCGGCGCAACCCATTCCCCCGCAAGGATTTATTATCCTGGATTACGGTGTTATACTCGCAAGTTACTGTTCCGACATGACTCGTACTGTGCATGCCGGACCGGTTTCCCGGTCGCACAGGCGCATGTATGAGGCCGTGAGGGAAGCCCAACTTGCTTCGATTGCCGCCGTCAGGCCTGGGGTAGAAACCGGTGAAGTGGACCGTGCCGGGCGTGAGGTACTCAAGAAAGCGGGCTTTGACGCTTACTTTACCCATTCCACGGGGCACGGAGTGGGAATTGAGGTCCATGAGCAGCCTAGGCTGGCCAAGGGCCAAACCCAAAAACTTGCGCCGGGGATGGTCGTAACGATTGAGCCGGGCATCTACATTCCTGAAGAGGGTGGAGTCCGCATCGAAGATATGGTTCTTGTCACTGAAACCGGACACGAAGTCCTGACGCCTACCGCAAAGGACCTGATCACGCTTTAACTTCATAAGGGGGAGCCGCTTTCGCCGCAGTTGCGAGCGATGAGGGCAGAGAAGAGCCAAATACATTCATGAATCAGAAAGAGCTGAAAGAGCTTATCGATTTCCTGATAGAAAAAGATATTTCGGAGTTTGAGCTTGAGCGCGGGGACGTAAAGGTCCGCATTAAGCGAGGCGGCGAGATGGCGGCCCCGGTGATAACACATGCCGTGCCGATGGCGGCCATGCCGATGACGGCTTCTCCAGCCCAAGCCAGCCATGCGCCTGCCTCGGCAGCTCCGCCTGCAAGCGCTCCACCGCCCCCCAAGGCAGCCGCGGAAGAAGAGCTGCATACGGTGAAATCTCCGATAGTCGGAACATTCTATGAAGCCCCCGGTCCGGGCGCTTTGCCCTTTGTGAAACCCGGTGATCAGGTGGCCGCAGGCCAGGTGCTTTGCATCATCGAGGCCATGAAGCTCATGAATGAAATTGAAGCTGACGCCTCCGGCGAAGTGGTGAAGGTGCTGGTCAACAATGGACAGCCGGTTGAATACGGACAACCGCTCTTTGCGATACGGCCAAGAAAGTAATAAGCGACATTTGGGCGGCGAAGCCGGATGGAGCGCTGAGCCGCAAGTATCAGGTGCAAGACGAATTCCCGGCTATTGCGAGCCCTGAAGCGGTGTGGAGCGAAGCGACAGAAATCAATGTTCAAGAAGATTTTGATAGCGAACCGTGGTGAAATTGCCCTGCGCGTGATCTGCGCCTGCAAAGAGCTGGGCGTGAAGACCGTTGCCGTTTACAGTGACGCTGACCGAAACTCGCTCCACGTACGCTTTGCCGATGAAGCCATTTGCATTGGGCCGCCGCGCTCTTCTGAAAGCTATCTCAATATTCCTGCCGTGATCAGCGCGGCTGAAATCACCAACGTTGACGCCATTCATCCGGGCTATGGACTGCTGAGCGAAAATGCAAATTTCGCGGAAGTCTGCGAGAGTTCGCATATCAAATTTATTGGGCCGCCGCCGGAAGTCATCCGACTGATGGGCGAAAAAGAAAAAGCGCGCCAGGCGATGAAGAAAGCCAAGGTCCCGATCCTGCCGGGATCGGACGGCGTGATTGCCACGGCAGAAGAAGCGCGGGAGTGGGCCACGCAAATCGGCTATCCAGTGATTGTGAAGGCGTCTGCCGGGGGTGGCGGGCGCGGTATGCGCGTCATCCGCAATGAATCCGAGCTTGAGGGCTCGTTTAACTCTGCGCAATCCGAGGCCGCAGCGGCTTTTGGCAACGGCAATCTCTACATGGAAAAATTTATCGAGCAGCCGCGCCATATTGAATTCCAGGTGCTGGGCGACTCACATGGACGCGTGATCAGCCTGGGTGAGCGCGAATGCAGCATCCAGCGCAGACACCAGAAGCTGCTGGAAGAATCACCTTCCACGCGCGTAACAGAAGAGATGCGCAGCGAAATCGGCAAGGGATTGGAAAAGTCTCTGTCTGAAATCGGTTACGTCAATGCCGGCACGGTCGAATTTCTGATGGACGAAGACGGCAGTCTCCACTTTATTGAGATGAACACACGCATCCAGGTGGAGCATCCGGTCACGGAGATGGTGACGAGCCTCGATCTGGTGAAATCGCAGATCCTGCTGGCCACGGGCGCCAAAATTACTGACATCATTCCCAAGATTGACCGCAAAGGCCAGCGCGGACACGCCATTGAGTGCCGCATCAACGCCGAACATCCGGAAAAATTCACGCCCTCCGCGGGCAAGATCAAGACGTTCCACATTCCCGGCGGGCTGGGCGTGCGCGTGGACACCGCCGCTTATGCCGAGGGTGTGATCCCGCCTTATTACGATTCGCTCATTGCCAAGCTGATTACCTTTGGCAAGGACCGTCCCGAGGCTATTATGCGCATGCAGCGCGCGCTGGAAATGTTTATCGTGGAAGGCATTCATACCACGATCCCTCTACACCGCCGTATTCTGGCGGATGCCGAATTCCGTGCCGGCAACATTGATACCAAATACGTTGAGCGGCTGCTGGCGCGCATGCAGGAAGAGCGCGCTGAAGTGGTCGCGCTCACCTAAGCAGCGATCAAGTTTCCCGGGCAAAATTAATTTTGTGGCGCTAAATTAATTTTTTTGCGCGAACAGAAAACTTTTTCAACAATCTGCGCGAATTTCTGCACCTTACCTTAACCCCCGATCATCTATTCAACAGATGCAAAAAATTTACAACCCTCGGGAGGCGGGAATGACGATCAAGTTCGCAGACGGCACACACATTGAAATTGCAGCAACAGCTTTTGATGACTTCGTCAAACACGACCTCAAGTGGGCGGAGTTTGTGCACGGCCGCGCGACGGTGAAAAAGCTGGCATGCAATGACTCCCGCAAGCTGGTGCCTGCTGCGGCAAGCCTTGGACGGAGCGTACATCCTTGCCCGGCCGGCGGCTGCTGATAACCTCACCACTGATTTGAAAAAGCCGAAAATCTTACCGCTGATAACACTGATCTCCAGCAAAACCCAAAAGCTTACCGCTGATAAACGCGGATGAAACTGATCTGCACGGATAAAAGTAAATTGATTTTGTTCAGTTTCATGGCGCTGACACTGATCGATGCGTCATAGCTGAATCCCACATCCTCTTTATCTTGATCCGCTACAATCCATGTTGATCGGTGGCATGCATTTGCTTTTTTCAGATCCGTGTAAGTTTTTATCCTTTTGTGTGTCTTCACTGCTTGAAAGGACATCACAGTATTCATGCTTCCTCAAAGAAAACTTGGCAAACAAGGCTTAAAGGTTTCGGCGCTTGGTCTCGGCTGCATGGGCATGTCAGAGTTTTATGGCGCGGGCGACGAGCAGGAATCCATCGCAACCATCCATCGTTCCATCGAACTGGGCTGCACGTTTCTTGATACGGCCGACATGTACGGCTCCGGCAAAAATGAAGAGCTGGTGGGGCGCGCCATCAAAGACCGTCGGCAGAAAGTCGTGCTGGCCACCAAGTTCGGCAACGTGCGCGGACCGAATGGCGAATTCCTGGGCGTAAAAGGCACGCCGGAATACGTGAAGCAGGCCTGCGATGCCAGCCTGAAGCGCCTGGGCATTGACGTGATCGATCTTTACTATCAGCATCGCGTCGATAAAACCGTGCCTATTGAAGACACCGTGGGCGCCATGGCCGAACTAGTCAAGGCCGGTAAGGTGCGTTATCTGGGATTGTCCGAGGCGTCGCCCAAAACGATTCGCCGCGCGCACAAGATCCATCCCATTTCCGCGCTGCAGACCGAGTACTCACTGTGGGAGCGTGATCCCGAAGATGAAATCCTGGCCACCGTGCGCGAACTCGGCATCGGCTTTGTGTCTTACAGTCCGCTCGGTCGCGGCTTTCTTACCGGGCAATTCAAGCGCTTTGAAGACCTGGCTGCAGACGACTTCCGCCGCATGTCTCCGCGCTTTCAAGGCGAAAACTTCCAGAAGAACCTTGACCTGGTGGCGAAGATAGAAGAGATTGCGCGCGAGAAAAAGTGCACTGCCGCTCAGCTTGCCCTCGCGTGGGTACTGGCGCAGAGAGACGACATCGTGCCCATTCCCGGAACCAAGCGCCGCAAATATCTGGAAGAGAACCTGGAGGCCATCAGCATCAAGCTAACGCCGGACGATCTGGCACGCATCGATAAAGTTGCCCCCAAGGGCGTTGCCGCGGGCATGCGCTATGCGGAGCGAGCGATGGCAGCATTGGATAGATAAAAAGCGGCTCTTGGCTCTTAGCTTTTGGCTTTGTGGCGCCGACTCAGAACAGGCGCAGCCAGGCGTCTGCTTACTTGCTTCTCCCGCCCATCCGCAAGAGCAGCGTAAATCCCACCATCCACGTAACAATCACAATGATGAGGATGAAATGGGCTTCCCTTGCATTCGCCGGCATCGGCACAGATTCAAACGGAGGGTAAGGACTGACGTGCTCTTGCAGGGCGTTCATGTGCGGATTAGCACTGATTGTATCACGTCCTAAATGTACCGTGGTCAATTCAGTGCGAAACCCGTACAAGAACATTGTTGGCCAAAGACACCGAACTCGAGCGCAAATTCTTTGCCGCCCTGGGACAGCGTATTCAGGTCCTGCGAAAGCGCCGCGGCTACAGCCAGGAAGACATGATTTCCTTTGGCTATACCGTGCGCTACTGGCAGCGGCTCGAGTCCGGCAAGCCCATCACTCTGCGGACGTTGCTGCGCATCTGCGGCATCCTGGGCACGACCGCGGAAACCGTAGTGCGCGGATTGGGTCCGGAAGCCGTTAAAAGACCTGTCAAACGCTAGGCTGCGCGGCGTTCGTAGAAGGATTTGAGGCCTTTTCGAATCACAATTGTAAGGAACAATAGAAGAAACCAACGCCATTCTTCTTCCCGATGTAACAAGCCCAGCCCGGCGAACACCAGTTGCATCCCCGCCAAGGTCCAGAACAGAACGTTCTGGGTGCTTCGCCACTTCATGCTGTCCCAAACACTCCAGCTTACGACGGCACCTGCCAGCAGAAACTTGGCCCCGAGCAGCGTAACGTCCAATGTCCGTCCGAACTTCGCCATGGGGGCAGGGAAGACCGCGTTCAGCAGGACCATGATGCTAAAGATCGCCACGGCAAGAGCGGGTATAACAAACTGCTCAGCTTGAACGCCTTTCTTGGGCGACGTTACCACAGCATATTGCCGCTCAAAGCAGTCGCGGCATAGCTTGTCCATGCCTGCCAGTTCGCAACCGCATTCAGGACATTTTGCCATCGTGGCCAAAGTGTATCGTCGGCCAGCGGCGGCAACAACGGTACCGATGGGCTGCACCGACCAGGACGAACCGGTAATTGAATCTATACGCCGGTTGTCCAGGAATGATGGCGGGCAGGCAAGATCGATATCTGGTATCTATTGCTTGCGCTTTCGCGCCGCCGCAATTGATTCCTTGAGCGCCGCGGCCATGTCAGCATCTTCGGTCATCACGTGCGCGGGCTTCGGCATGTGCGACTCGCGGCCCAGCCAAGCCCTTACGGCATCGCGATCGGCCACTGTGAACCTGCCTTCGCGCCGCACCGGCATTCCTTCACTGGCCCAGCGATGCGCCGTCGCCACTGGAATTCCGAGAAAACTGGCGATGGCGGTCCAGCCTTTGAGAGAGCCGTCAGCCTCCGCGACAGGCAGTTTTTTATTTGAAGGCTTCTTTTTGAGGGCCTTATGTTTCACAGCTTGCTTTTATAGCACGGTGCGCATATCGCCAGTTTCAGAGATAATAGCGCCGCCAGACCAAGGAGAGGTCAAATGCGAATCCTGGTTTTAACTCTTGTCCTGACCGCGATGGCGGCATGTGCCGCCGCGCAATGCCCGGTTTCAGGAGATGCAAGCGCGTGTGCGACGCCGCCAACGTCACAGCGACCCAGCAAGCCGGCCGTTGCCGCTAAGGCAGCCAAACCCATGCAGCCTACGGGCAAAGCACCTGCTCCGGCATCGCCGACGCCGGCCAACGCGACGGACTCAATCACCCGGACCCAGGCCGACGCCATCCTGGTTGAGTTGAAGGAGATCCATACCCTGCTGCAGAAACAGCAGCCGGCTGCGCCGGAGATCGATTTCTCGAAATTCGATTTCGATTCCTTTCTTCAGGTCAAGCTGGCTGCGGATGGCCGCAGGGACAACAAGCTGGGCAAAGACGAAGCTCCAGTCACGATCGTGGAGTTCAGCGATTACCAGTGCAGCCACTGCGTCAAGTTCCACAGCGAGACTTTCGACGCGATTAAGACGAAATACATTGATACCGGTAAGGTGCGGTTTGTGAGCCGCGACCTGCCGCTCTTCTTCCATCCCTGGGCCATGGTTGCAGCTGAGGCTTCCCGCTGTGCCGGAGAGCAGCAGAAGTACTGGCAGATGCGCGATGCGCTCATGCGCCGATCAGAAGAGCTTTCGCCTGCTGTAATCGAGCAGGTGGCCCGGTCGATGCCGCTTGATATGGTCCTGTATCGCGAATGTGCTGAGTCGCGGAAGTACTACTCCGCCATTCGCGCCGACCAGGAGGCGGCCATGGGAGCGCAGATTCCCGCCACGCCTGGTTTTGTCATCGGCAAGACCGTTGATAATGTAACCGCAGGCAAGCGGGTGATGGGAGCACTTCCGCTGGCCGACTTTGAAAAGCTGATTGAAGAAGCGCTGGCGGCGAAGCCCTGATGCTGAAGGTTCCGCCTCTTTACTCGATTATTGACTTTGGCTTCTTTGCCGCCAAGCCCGACCCCATCACGGCCATCGTCCGGTATGCGGAGGAGTTGATAGAGGCAGGCGCGACGTTGATTCAGCTTCGCGATAAATCTCAGCCGGAGCATCCACGAAGATTTCTAAGCTGTGCGCGGGAGCTGCGCCGCATAACGCTCGACAGGGCAACATTGATCATCAACGATCGTGTCGACATCTGCCTTGCGGCCGACGCTGACGGAGTTCATCTGGGACAGGACGATCTCTCGCCTGAGTCGGCACGGAGGATCTTTGATCAGGTGAAAGATGGAAAGACCCGAGTCATCGGCTTTTCTACTCACACCCTCGCGCAACTTCGCGAAGCTGACACTCTTCCGATCGACTACATTGCCATTGGGCCGGTGTTTGCCACGGGATCAAAAGCTAATCCTGATCCGGTAATAGGACTGGACGGCGTGAGGCAGGCGCGGCAGGCTACGAAGAAACCCTTAGTCGCCATTGGCGGCATTACCCGCCAGAATTGCTCTCAGGTAAAGGCCGCAGGCGCGGACGCAGTGGCCGTGATTTCTGACCTTCTTGAGTCCCCGGCAAAAGCAGTTGCGGATTTTCTGCGCGTTTTGGGGTAAAACATACAGAACACTATGCCTTCATCCGTGGAAGTTCGCACCACGCCGCCTCAGGGCGCATCTGGCGCGCCTGAATTGGTAAAAGGCCTGGGACTCACCAGTGCCACCACCCTGGTCATGGGATCAATGATCGGTTCCGGCATCTTTATTGTGTCGGCGGAGATTGCCCGCGAGGTCAACTCTCCCGCGCTGCTGATTGGCGCGTGGCTGGTCACCGGCTTTATGACGATTGTGGGCGCGCTCTCATACGGCGAGCTTGCCGCCATGATGCCCCGCGCCGGTGGACAATACGTTTATCTGCGTGAATCACTGGGGTCACTCTGGGGCTTCTTGTATGGATGGACTTTGTTCCTCGTTATCCAGACCGGGACAGTGGCCGCCGTGGGCGTGGCGTTCGGCAAATTCCTGGGATATTTCTTCCCCTCAGTCTCCGCTGAAAATTGGATCCTGCACATCGCGCATGTTCCGCCGATCCCCATTGGCCCCATGGTGCTGGGCAACATGGATGTGGGCCTGAACACGCAGAACCTTTGCGGCATTGTGATTGTGATTTTTCTCACGGTGCTGAATATTTTTGGATTGAAGCTGGGCGCTGCCGTGCAGAACCTGTTTACCATTGCCAAGGTATCGGCGCTGGCAGGCCTGGTGATCACGGGCCTTTTCATTGCTCGAAACGCGCAGGCCATTGCGGCGAACTTTGGCAACTTCTGGCGTCTGGGTTCGCCGCACTCAGCCACCGGCACCGCCGCTGGACCATTTGTTGGCGTGTTGACGATTTTGGCCGTGGCGCAGGTAGGGTCGCTGTTCTCCGCAGATGCATGGAACAACGTGACGTTTACCGCCGGTGAGGTAAAAGATCCCAAACGTAATTTACCGCTTTCTTTGGCGATCGGGACCGGCGTCGTGATTTTGCTTTACGTCGCTTCGAACTTTATTTATCTGGCGCACCTGCCTTTTGACGGCAACATGAACGGCGCAGACGTTGTGAGCCGCGGCATCAAGTATGCAGCTTCAGATCGCGTGGGTACCGCCGTCTTGCAGCAGATGTTTGGCTCCAGCGGTGGCGGACTGATGGCCATCGCCATTCTGATTTCCACGTTTGGCTGCTGCAACGGGCTGATCCTGAGTGGCGCTCGCGTTTACTACGCCATGGCCAAAGACGGCCTGTTTTTTAAATCGACGGGGAAAGTTCATCCCAAGTACCTGACGCCGAAGAATGCGCTGATTGTGCAGGGAATCTGGACATGCATTCTGTGCCTCTCCGGGACCTATGGACAGTTGCTGGACTACATCATTTTTGCCGTGTTGGTCTTTTATATATTGACGATCGGTGGTCTGTTTGTTTTGCGGCGCACCAAACCAGAGGCCGAAAGGCCGTATCGTGCCATCGGCTATCCGGTGCTGCCGGCCATTTATATTGTGATGGCTTTATTCATCGATATCGTATTATTGCTCTACAAACCGCAATACACATGGCCGGGCTTGATCATCGTTCTGCTGGGAATTCCGGTCTATTTCGTGTGGTCGCGCCGTAGCGCGGGTGCACAAGCCTAAACCTACAAAAGGAGAAACTCTGCATGGCCAATATTCTGGCTACGAAGCCGATGGACGTGTTGCTCGCCGAATCCAAGGAGGAAAACGAGCACAGCCTGAAGCGCGCGCTGGGGCCGATCAATCTGATCACGCTTGGCATCGGCGCGATTATCGGCGCAGGAATTTTTGTTCTGACCGGAGCAGCAGCGGCCCAATATGGCGGTCCGGGCATTGTTCTCTCATATATCTTTGCAGGGACGGGCTGCGTTTTTGCCGGTTTGTGCTATGCAGAATTTGCCGCTCTTATTCCCATCGCCGGCTCTGCCTACACGTATGGCTACGCCACGCTGGGTGAAATCTTTGCCTGGATCATTGGCTGGGACCTGATCCTGGAATACGCCTTCGGCGCGGCCACGGTCGCTTCCGGATGGGCCGGCACGATCGTCGCATTCCTGCAGGGCTTCGGCATCAATCTGCCTCCCAAGTTGATTAACGTGCCGGGAACGCAGATGGTCCTGTACAAGAACAACTGGATGCCGCTGGCCACTATTCAGAAAACTCTGACGGATTCGGGAATCGATTGGCACACTCTGCCGCATGTCACGGCCGTTTTTAACCTTGTGGCATTTCTTGGAATTTTGATGGTGACCACAGTTTTGGTGATCGGCATCAAGGAGTCGGCAAATTTCAACTCCGCAATTGTGTTTGTGAAGCTGGCGGCCGTGCTCATTTTCATTGCTGTTGCCGGTAATTACGTGTCGCACCACATGGCCCAGGCTAAAGCCAATTGGACGCCCTTTATCCCGCCCAACACCGGCACTTACGGAATCTACGGATGGTCAGGCATTGCCCGAGGAGCCGCCGTCGTCTTTTTCGCTTATATCGGTTTTGACGCGGTTTCTACCGCGGCGCAGGAAGCAAAAAATCCGCAGAAAGATATGCCGATCGGGATCCTCGGCTCTCTGGCAGTCTGCACCGTGCTCTATATTGTTGTTTCGTTGTTGCTCACGGGTGTTGTTCACTATTCGCAGCTCAATGTGGCGGCTCCGGTTTCGCTCGCCATGTCCCTGACCGGCGTCTGGTGGGGAAGCCTGCTGGTGAACGTTGGCGCGATTGCCGGTTTAAGTACGGTGATGCTGGTCATGTTGCTGGGGCAGTCTCGCGTGTTTTATTCCATGTCGCGTGACGGCTTGTTGTGGAAGTGGGCCGGCGAAATTCATCCAAAATTCCGTACGCCATGGAAATCCACGATCATTGTCGGCATCTTTGTTGCATTTTTTGCCGCGCTGATTCCAATTGGCGTTCTTGGTGAACTGGTGAGTATCGGCACTTTGCTGGCCTTTGTGATTGTCTGCGCGGGTGTGTGGGTTCTCAGGCGCAAACGTCCTGACATGCCGCGGCCTTTCAAGACCCCGTGGGTTCCCTTTACACCAATTGCTGGGATGCTGGCGGCATTCTGGCTGATGCGCTCCCTTCCGGGTGATACCTGGCTGCGGCTCATCATTTGGCTTGTGATTGGAATGGTGATTTACTTCACCTACGGAATCAAGCACAGCAGGGTGCAGGCAGGGCCGGCAACAGCATTGCAATCGAAATAAATTGACGTATAGTTCTGCCCAACCCTCCGCTGCGGCGGAGGGTTTTGTTTTAGAATGGCAAGTCTTTTTTGGCGTAATCGCGTCTATTAATTGCGAGGGTTCTGCCGCATGGCCAATTTGCTTGCCACCAAACCGCTGAAAGTCATCCTGGGCGAAGCCCATGAAACCGGTGAGCACAGCCTCAAACGCGCGCTGGGCCCAAATAACCTGATTGCGCTCGGCATTGGCGCGATTATTGGTACGGGAATCTTTGTGCTTGCCGGCACCGCGACAGCGAACTTTGCCGGTCCAGCTATTATTCTTTCCTTTGTTCTGGCCGCCACAGGATGTGTCTTTGCTGGACTCTGCTACGCGGAATTTGCGTCTGCCATCCCTGTTGCCGGTTCGGCATATACCTATGGTTACGCATCGCTGGGTGAGATTTTCGCCTGGATCATTGGCTGGGATCTGGTGCTGGAATATGCTTTTGGCGCTGCCACTGTTGCTTCCGGATGGAGCGGTTATCTGCTCAGCCTGCTGGGCGACTTTGGCATCAAGCTACCTGCATCTCTGGCCGGCACGCGATGGGACGAATTCATCTTCTATAACAAGCACTGGGAGCCTGCCAACCTGTTGATGCCCAAGGTCCAGTCTGGCGAGATTGACATTACCGGCTTGCCGCATCAGTTCGGCGCTTTCAACTTGTTTGGCTTTCTGGCCATCATGATCGCCACGTTGATTCTGGTTGTCGGCATCAAGGAGTCGGCCAACTTCAATACTGCAATTGTCTATATAAAGGTCTGCGTCCTGATTGTATTTGTGGCTGTGGGCGGATATTACCTGCTGAAACATCCGGAACTAATGGCCGTTAACTGGCATCCATTTATGCCGCCTAACACGGGAGTTTCGGGCCAGTATGGATGGTCTGGAGTGAGCCGCGGCGCTGCGGTAATCTTCTTTGCCTATATTGGCTTTGATGCTGTCTCCACCGCGGCGCAGGAAGCCAAAAATCCCTCTCGTGATATGCCGATCGGCATTCTTGGTTCGCTGGTGATCTGCACCATTCTCTATATTTTGGTCGTTGGCGTTCTCTGCGGCTTGGTGAATTACAAGTTTCTCAACGTGCGCGATGCGCTTGCCGTTGGCATCGACAAGACCGGCGTCGGCTGGGGAAGCCTGATGGTCAAGATTGGCGCGCTCATGGGCTTGAGCTCCACGATTGTGGTCATGTTGCTGGGACAATCACGCGTCTTCTTCTCCATGTCGCGCGATGGACTCCTGCCGGGAGTCTTCAGCACCGTGCACCCAAAATTTCGCACACCATGGATTTCAACTCTCATGGTTGGCACGTGCGTAGCTTTCCTGGCCGCGTCGCTGCCCATCAACCTGTTGGGCGACATGGTCAACATTGGCACTCTGCTGGCGTTCGTGATCGTCTGCGCGGGCGTCTGGATTGTGCGCCGCCGCAATCCCAACCTTGAGCGTCCGTTCAGGACTCCAATGGTCCCATTTGTGCCGATCATGGGAATTTTGATCTCCGGCTACCTCATGGCGAACCTTCCCTGGGAAACATGGGTGCGCCTGGTCGTGTGGCTGGTCATTGGCATGGCCATTTACTTCGGTTATGGACGCAGCCACAGCCGCGTGCAGCGCGGAGCGTTGTAAGTCCCGAGAGAAGCGAGGGACCCCTACCACCGTAAATTCGCGGCATGGCCGCCTTACCGCGGATTCGCGCGGATGATCGCGGATCAGGAAAACTCAAAACGTTGAATTCCCCCAGATGAACCGCTGGTCTTAATCCGTGTGTATCAGCGTTTATCCGCGGTAGAAGCCTTTGCCCTTCTCCGGCTTCGCTGTCTCCGTGGTGGACACTTCTTTTGATCTAAAATGAACTCGATCAGGAGTATCCTCTGAACCTCCATCGCTTTCGCCTGCTGAAAATCTTCACCACGGCCCTGCTGCTGCTCAGCGCGGCTGGGACGGTGGGTTTTCATTTCATTGAAGGCTGGAGCTGGTTTGACAGCTTTTACATGGTGGTGATCACCATGAGCACTATCGGATACCAGGAAGTCCATCCTCTTTCCCACGCGGGGCGGGTCTTCAACGTGGTCCTGATTACGGCCGGCGTATCGCTGGTCTTTCTCATGATCGGGTCGCTCACGCAGGCTTTGCTAGAATTCGAGTTAGTCAAGGTGTTCGGAAGGCGTCGTATGGAACGCGACATTGCGAGTCTCAGGGACCATTACATCATCTGCGGCGCTGGGCGTGTGGGGCATAGCGTGGCCAATGAGCTTGCGCGCAAGCCGTGTCCATTTGTGATTATTGAAAACGCTGAAGCCAGCATAGAAGCGCTTGACTCAAAATGGCTGGTGCTGGTGGGTGATGCCGCCAGCGAAAAGACTCTGCGCGAGGCCGGAATCGATCGCGCCGCTGGGCTGGTTGCCGCCACCACAACGGACGCAACCAATATTTATACCGTGCTTACCGCCCGCAGCCTGAATCCGCACATCAAGATCATTGCCCGCGCCAGTGAGGTCGCCGCGGAGAAGCACTTGAAAACAGCGGGCGCCGATGTGGTGATCTCGCCTTACGCGGCTGCGGGTCACCGAATCGCGCAGAGTTTTCTGCGCCCCAACCTGCTTGATTTTCTCGATATCACCAGTGATCGCTCCGGCACCTTCCAGATGCTGATTGAAGAAATCAAGATCGCGGCAAGCTCTTCGCTGGTGGGCGCAACTGTGGGCTCTTCAGGTATACACCATAAATTCGGGATCATGATTCTTGCCATTCGCCGCGCGGACGGCAGCACCCGATTCAACCCCCAGGCCCATGAAGTTATAGGCGCGGAAGATTGCCTTATCGCCATGGGAGAAACTGCACAGCTGGCACGGCTGGAATCTGTTGCCGCCCACGCTTCCGCCACTCGCTCATGAAAATCGTTACAGCGGAAGAGATGCGCGCCATTGATCGCGCCACCACAGAGAAGTACGGCGTGCCGTCGCTCACCTTGATGGAAAACGCCGGTACAGCGGTGGCCGAATTTGCTCAAAAGCATTTCGATTTCGACTCCGTCTGTGCCGTTTGTGGCAAGGGCAACAATGGCGGCGATGGCTTTGTCGCGGCGCGTAAGCTGCATGAAGCAGGGAAAAAAGTTTCGGTCGTCTTATTGGCCAAAGATCCGGACGAGTTGCGTGACGACGCGGCTGAAATGTTCAAGAAGCTTCCCGTGTCCGCGTCGTGGGTCGCCGACGAAAAAGATTTCAGCAAGCCTGAGATCGAGCAGGCTTTGAAGTCTGATCTCATCCTCGATGCGATTCTTGGAACAGGTTTCAAGCCTCCGCTCAAAGGCATAGCGAAAAAAGCGATCGTTCGCATCAACAAAGCTACAGCCTGGGTGCTGTCTGTTGATCTGCCGTCTGGTGTGGACGCTGACGCCAATGAGAGCGCTTTTGATTACTCATCCTTTGTTCATGCCGATGCCATCGTCTCTTTCACCGCTCCCAAGCCTGCTCTGGTGTTTGCCGATCTTACGGATGGCCCCATTGCCATCGCCAACATTGGTTCTCCGCTTAAGTTGATCTCACAACATGCCTCGCTGCGTCAGGACGTTGTAACCAGTGCCGATGTGCAGGCGCTGGCTTGGCAACGCCGTCCTGATGCGCATAAGGGGGATTTTGGTCATGTGCTGGTCATCGGCGGTTCAGTAGGGAAGAGCGGCGCACCGGCCATGGCTGGGCTTGCGGCTCTCAGGACCGGCGCCGGACTCGTAACCGTGGCATCGCCCAAGTCTGTGCAGAACGCCGTCGCTGCGTCTGCGCCGGAACTGATGACTGAACTGCTGGAGGAGACCGCGGACGGCACGGTTTCGATTTTGGCTCTGGCGCGGCGCGAGCAGCTTTTGAAAGGCAAAACGGTGGTCGCTCTTGGTCCCGGACTCTCGCAGAATGAGGAGACGGCTGAGTTCATCCGTGACTTTGTGAGCATTTGCACGACCTCTCTGGTCATTGACGCCGATGGCATCAATGCTTTTGCCGGGCATGGTGAAGAAATCCAGCCGGACGCCGACGACTATTCATTCCGTGTACTCACGCCGCATCCCGGCGAAATGTCGCGGCTCATCGGCTCCCCTGTCCCGGTCATCCAGGCCAATCGCCTTGCGGCAGCTAGACGCGCCGCGGAATTGACGCGTGCCTGCGTCGTTTTGAAAGGCCATCGCACGGTCATTGCCAGCCCGCATGGCCACGTATGGATTAACTTGACCGGCAATCCGGGAATGGCCAAAGGCGGCTCAGGCGACGTGCTTACTGGAATTGTTGCTGCCGTCTTGGCGCAAAGGCCTTTGCAGGGAGTTTCCGTCGGATGGCGTCCAGGCGATGATCCTGAAGGAAAGAAAATCAAGGACCTGGTAAAGAAATCGGATCCGGAGATGGCGAATATTGCCGCTGAAAAAATAGCAGTCAAGGTCGGTGAGGCCCGCGACCTGATGGCAGCGCTCGGTGTCGCGCGCGCTGTCTATCTCCACGGACTTGCCGGTGACATTGCCGCGTCGCTTTACGGTCAGCAATCCATGATCGCCACAGATATCATTAACTGCTTGGGCGAAGCCTTTGCGGTTTGCGAAGAGGAATCCCTGAGCAAGTTTGCCTACCTCCAGAGATGAAGACTTTTCAAACCCACTCTGCCGAAGAGACCACCGAACTGGGGCGTCGGATTGCCCCTGAGCTCAAGCCCGGTAGCATCGTGCTGCTGCGCGGCGATCTGGGAGCGGGAAAGACCACCATGGTCAAAGGGATTGCCGAGGGTTTCCAGGCGGCCAAAGCTGATGATGTCACCAGCCCGACGTTTACACTCATCCATGAATACCGTGGGCCGCAAGTGACTCTCTTTCATATTGATCTTTATCGCATCGATACGCAGCGCGAACTCGACACCCTGGCGCTCGACGACCTCATGTCGCCGAAGAGTATCCTGCTCATCGAGTGGGGAGAGAAGTTCGAACGTTTTGTGCGTGAACGTGATCGAGAGATAACCATTCAGCATGAAGGTGGCGACAATCGCCGGATCATAGTTCGATCTGATGACTGACAGATCAAAAGGACGCAGATAAGTCTCCATCCACTATTGCACACCGGAATATCAACTTGCGAATCTTTGCAAAACTTGATGCTGGATAGTCCTGTCTAAGTGAGAATATTTCGGCAACTAAGGGCTAGTTAACTAGCCAGAGTTTTTAGCCGAGGGTACATTTGGAACGGGCCATGGAAACGACATCAACCTTCATCAATATTTCCTCTCATCATAAAAGGAACGCTGCTACTCGATCTTCAACTTTTTGTGGATTTGTTGCCTCCCTCATTTTTGCGCTTATCTGCGCGGGCTGCGGTGGAGGCCACGGTGTTACGCCGCCTCCACCTGCGCCACAGGGGTTGGCCATTACGACCCAGCCGTCATCGCAAGGCGCGCGGCTGGGACAGACCGCAACTTTCTCCGTGACAGTGAATGATACTGACGGCGCCAGCTACCAGTGGAGCAAAAACGGAATAGCCATTAGCGGGGCGACGGAAGCGGCTTACACCACGCCGCCAACGGTAACCACAGACAATGCCTCAACTTTCCACGTTACCGTTACAAATTCTGTTGGATCGGTTACCAGCCGGGAAGTACAGCTCGTATTAAATCCACCATCGCCCGGCGATCTGCGTTTTCAGCAAGTAGATAGCGCATCCATTCTGGATGGTTACACTGACACTGTTTCAACCAATATCCTTGGCACTGCAATCTCCACATGGGGCAATTATGGATCGCCCTTGCGTTTTGAGCAGGCAGGCTATTGTTCAGCCGCCGGCAGTCCCGGAAATTGCGCATGGTTTTTTGAATTATTTTCCACGCCAACCACAGGCGTGACCACCACGTATCGGTCAGGTCTTCTCTCCGATTTCCAGACCGATGTGTTCGCGCTGGGTTTTGATACTGTGGTTACTTCCGCAAACATGCAGACGGACAATAATGCCTATGCGGTATCCTCGGTAAAGACGGCATCAACCAGCGTGTTTTCGCCGATTGCTACCCAATCCCTTCCCGCGGCGGACTTCCAGTCTGTTGCTTCACAGCAGGGCCAACAAGGACATGTGATTACCGCTCTAGGCTTCAATGGTGATTTGTTGCAGTACGTCTCTTATGGATTAACCGGCGACCATAACGTCTATGAAGCTCAAGTTCTTTCGGCAACCCTCGCCACAATACCTTCACAAGCAGCGGTGCTTGCCCAGGGTGGTTACTTTGTTACTGCGGTCGGCGGCGACCCTGTCAATGGGTTCTTTGTTGTTGGCACTCGCGTCCAGGGAGATACCATGCCTCGGCCTTTTAAGATTGTGAATTCCGCAAGCGAAGATCCCTCTGTTTTATTCAAAGGGGGATACAGCATTGTAGCCAGCGTAACCAATGCAGATCTCTCAAATACCTGGGTGGGCGAAAAGTAAAACAGCAGAATACTAACGCTGACGCGGCGGAGTCTTTCTAACCGTTATCACCACCAGCCACGCTCCATTTGCCATGAAAAGCAGGATTGCCGGAAAGAAATACTTGCTTACGGGCACATGCTGAAATACGCACCACACCACGCCGCCCACGATGAACAAGTCAATCACAATGTAAGTGATAAGGATTTTGGCGCGCGGCATGGGAGGTCCTGTTCGGTTCGGGATTTCAAAAACAACTAAAATCCCATGATGTTGTAGCCGCAGTCCACATAGATGGTCTCTCCGGTGATCCCGGAGCCGAGATCGGAAGCCAGGAACAGTGCCGTGTCGCCAACTTCTCTGGGTTCCACATTTCTTTTTAGAGGCGCATGTTCGGCGTGGTTTTTGAGCATCTGGCTGAAGTCGCCTACGCCGCGCGCGGCCAGCGTCTTGATGGGACCTGCGGAAATGGCGTTCACGCGAATCTTCTTCTCGCCCAGGCTGTTGGCCAGATAGCGCACTGTAGCTTCCAGTGCGGCCTTGGCCACGCCCATCACGTTGTATCCTGGAACAACTTTCTCCGCGCCAAAGTATGAAAGCGTGATCACGCTGCCGCCATTCGTCATCAGCGGAGCGGCGGCGCGAGTAACCGCAATCAGAGAATAAACACTCACGTCATGCGCAATGCGGAAGCCTTCACGCGACGTATTCAGAAAGTCGCCTTTCAGTTCCTCTGCGGGAGCATAGGCCACGGAATGTACCACGGCATGCAGTTGGCCGAAGTGCTGCTTGAGCTGGGCATAAAAAGCGTCAATCTCGGCGTCGCTGGAAACATCGCATTGAAAAGCCTGTGCTCCGGGCAGGGAAGTGATCAGGTCATGCGCCTCGGCCTTCATGCGCTCATTCTGGTAGGTAATGGCAAGCTTGGCGCCGGCGTCGTTCAAGCGCTGGGCAATGGCCCACGCGATGCTGCGTTTATTGGCCACGCCAAAAATAACCACATTCTTTCCCTGCATGCTCAGCATAACGGAACCCTCACCCGTGTGAAACCGCTCAGGATAACAGGAACCGCGCAAGAATGGGAGTAACTGAGGCATCACACCGCCAATGTGATATCCAGGCACTCTGAAATTCTCTTTATAAAAATTTTATGGACATTTTGCTTTGCGGGTTCTAGCATGTCTTGAAAATTCTTTACGGAAGTTCCCGGCATTCGGACCGGACAATTAAACCAACGCACAAGTTTGCTCGTGAAATGCGCCTGGCAGGAGGCCAACTCTATGGGCTTATCGAGACGTGAATTCTTTAAAGTCGGAACCGGCAGCGCCGCTGCGCTTCTTTTAGGGTTTGACGCCCGCCCGGTTCTGGCTCAAGCAAAAGAACTTAAGATTGCCCGCACCACTGAGACGAGGTCCACGTGTCCTTATTGCTCAGTGAGCTGCGGCGTGATCATTCACACGCTTGGCGATAAGGCCAAGAACGTGACCGCGCAGGTGGTCCACGTTGAAGGCGACCCCGATCATCCGATCAATCGCGGTACTCTGTGCCCAAAGGGAGCGTCGCTCTATCAGGACATCCTGAATGATCGCCGTCTATTGAAGCCGCAGGTACGCCGCCGCGGCGGCACCCAATGGGAAGATATTTCCTGGGACCAAGCGTATACCGAGATCGCGCGCCACATCAAAAAGACGCGAGATGAAACTTTCGTCGATACCGACGCCAACGGGAAAACCGTAAATCGGTGCGAGGGCATCGCCTTTAACGGTGGATGCACTGATACGAACGAGTTCAACTATCTGGTCGTAAAGACCATGCGCAGCCTGGGGGTCTGCTACCTGGAAAACCAGGCCCGTGTTTGACACGGCCCCACGGTCTCAAGTTTGGGACCAACGTTCGGGCGCGGCGCAATGACCAATGGCTGGGTAGATATCAAGAACACCGACATGATGCTGATCATGGGCGGCAACCCTGCTGAAGCTCATCCCTGCGGCTTTAAGTGGGTAGTGGAGGCCAGAAAGGTCCGGAACGCGAAATTGATCGTGGTGGACCCGCGCTTCCAGCGCACGGCCTCGCAGGCCGATATCTTCTGCCAGATCCGCTCCGGATCAGACATTGCCTTCCTGGGCGGCCTGATCAACTATGCTATCCAGAACAACCGCTATGCCAAGGAATACGTAACCAATTTTACCAACGCGCCGCTGATCATCAAGAAGGGCTTCAAGCTGGCAGACGACGGAGTGTTTTCCGGCTTCGATGCTGCGGGCATGAAGTATGACGTCTCTTCGTGGAACTACGAAGAAGGAGGAAACGTGACCGGCACCGCGGCTGCGGCCATTGCGGCTGGCGACGGCCCCGCAAGCGCGGAAACGGCTGCCAAGGCAACCGCGAATCCGGTGGCAATGGCCACTGGGCAGGGCCATGGCGGGGGCGGCCCTGCCGGCGCAAAGGCGACAACGGGCGCTCCCGCTCCACCGTCCCTTCCACCGAACACCGCATACGATATATCGCTCGAGCATCCGCGCTGCGTCTTCCAGTTGATGAAGAAGCACTATTCACGCTATACGCCGGAGATGGTGTCAAGCATCACCGGTATTCCCGCCGACCAATGCGTCAAAGCTTGGGACATGTTCACGTCAATCCGCAAGGATGGTGATACGAAGAAGGTTGCCACCATCATTTATGCGGTTGGCTGGACGCAGCACACCTTTGGAACGCAGATCATCCGCACCGCTGCCATGGCCCAGCTTCTTCTGGGGAACGTGGGGCGCGCCGGCGGCGGCGTAAATGCCCTTCGCGGTCACTCCAATATCCAGGGCGCCACGGATATGGCTGGCATTTTCGATATTCTGCCTGGCTATCTCAAGATGCCCGTTCCAGCTGACACCGACCTGGCAACCTATCTCAAGCGCATCACCCCAACGCCTTCAAAGCCGAAAGATTGGGAGTCATTCAACTACTGGTCGAACACTCCCAAATTCGCGGTCTCTTTCCTTAAGGCAATGTACGGAGACGCCGCTAAGAAAGAGAACGACTTCGCGTTCCACTATCTGCCCAAGATTGATCGCAAATTTTCTTTCGTGGAGCAGTGGGACAACATGTACAGGGGAAAGGTCAAGGGGCTACTGACTTTCGGCATGAACGGCGTTGCCATAGGCCCGAATTCGCAAAAGAACATTGACGCGCTGAAGAAGGCGGACTGGCTGGTGGTGGGCGAGATTTATCCTGACGAAACCAGCAGTTTCTGGGAGTCGCCAGGAATCTCTGACGACGACAAGAAAAAGATTCAAACTGAAGTCTATCGTCTTCCCTGCGCCGGTTTTGCGGAAAAAGACGGTACCTTCGTGAACTCAGCGCGGTGGTTGCAGTGGAAGTGGGCCGCCGTGCCGCCTCCAGGCGATGCCAAACTGGACCAGGAGATTCTGGCCCGGATATTCCTTGGTGTTCGCGCCCTGTACCAGAAGGAAGGCGGCAAGTTCCCGGATGCCATCCTGAATGCTTCCTGGGCTTACACCAATCCAAACAACCCGTCATTGACTGAGGTGGCCAAGGAGATTAACGGCAAGGCGCTGGCTGATCTGCACGATGAAAAGCAGACTCCTTCCGACTGGAAGGCCGGTCAGCAGTTGCCCGGTTTTGCCTGGCTGAAGGATGATGGCACCACGTCTTGCGGCAACTGGCTCTATTGCGGTTCGTGGCCGGATGCCGGTTCCAACTCGCAGCGGCGCAATCCTGACGATCCCTCCGGGCTCGGTATCCATCCGGGCTGGGGCTGGTCGTGGCCCATGAATCGGCGCGTGCTTTACAATCGCGCCTCTTGTGACGTTGAAGGCAAGCCTTGGGACCCGAGCCGCAAGCAGGTATGGTTCAATCAGGCAACGGGCAAGTGGGCGGGCAATGATGTTCCTGACTTCAAGCCCGACTCCAACCCCAAGGACCACATGGGGCCATTCATTATGACGCCGGAAGGCCTGGGCCGCCTGTTTGTCCCCCTGGCCGGAATGGCGGATGGACCGTTTTCTGAGCATTATGAACCCATTGAGAGTCCAGTGGCCAATGCGCTCCATCCCAAACAGTCCAATAGCCCGGTGGTGAAGAAATACAGCACGCCTGCGGACAAATACGGTACGCCCGAGCAGGGTTATGACATCATCTGCACCACGTACCGCCTCACGGAGCACTACCACTACTGGACCAAGAACAACAAGATGAACATGGAACTGGTTCCTGAGCCATTCGTGGAAATTCCCAAGGAACTGGCGGACAAGCTGCAGATTAAGGGTGGCGACAAACTCAAGATCAGCAGCGCGCGCAGCAGCTATTATGCCAAGGCCATGGTCACCGGACGTATCAAAGGCATGCAACTGGCGGGAAAGAACGAAAAAACTTACCAGATCGGCATTCCGATCCATTGGGGATATCGCGGAATCAATGACGGCCGGCCGGAAAACGAGCGCACTCTGGCCAACCAGCTCTCGCCCACAGTGATCGATCCGAACGCTTACACACCGGAGTTCAAAGGCTTCCTGGTGAAAGTCGAGAAGGTCTAAGGAGATACGCCATGAGCAATGGAAATTTGGAGATTAGAGCGATCTCCGGGCACACGGGCGGCACGCCTGGGGGCGGGGAGTATCGCCAGCCAGACGGCAGCACACACGCCGGAGCTTCCCGCGATTATGACGTTTGCAAGCTGATCGATACCACTACCTGCATCGGCTGCAAAGCCTGCGAAGTTGCTTGCGTGGAGTGGAACGGCTATGAGTTCCGCGAAACCACTTTCGATAACACTTACCAGACCATGCCGGAAACGGCGTGGAACTTCTGGAACCTGATCAAGTTCAATGAAGTTGAAACCGATGGCGGCATGCAATGGCTCATGCGCAAAGATCAGTGCATGCACTGTGAAGAGCCCGGCTGCCTTATCGCCTGTCCGGCCGACGGCGCAATCGTGCAGTACACCAACGGCATTGTGGACTTCAACCAGGCTAACTGCATTGGCTGCCAGTATTGCGTTACCGGCTGCCCATTCAACATCCCCAAATTCAACGAAGCCACCAAAAAAGTTTACAAGTGCACGCTCTGCTCTGACCGTGTTGGCGCTGGCCTGGAACCTGCATGCATTAAGTCATGTCCTACGGGCTGCCTGCATTTTGGCAGCAAAGAAGACATGAAGTTTGAAGCCGAAAAACGCGTCACGCAACTGAAACGCAACGGCCACGCGGATGCCGGCGTCTATGATCCTTCTGGCGTCCGCGGCACCCACGTAATTTACGTGCTGAACGATGCCAAACATCCGGAGAACTATGGCGGTTTGCCCGCCGATCCAAGAGTCCCTGTCTTTGTGAAATTGTGGAAGGGCCCGCTGAAATGGCTTGGCGGCATCGGCTTGGTGGCGGGTGTGTTCGGCGTGTTCATGCACTACATCCGTTTCGGCCCAAAAGAAGTTGACAAGATTGAGGAGGTGAAGCGATGAGCGGCGGAATTATTGCGCGTCCAACCACGGCAATACCGGAAGATGAGGTCCAGCGCTATACCTTTGCTGAGCGCGCTTATCACTGGATCAACGCCATTGCTTACACCTATCTCATGCTTACAGGCCTGGCCATTTTTACGCCGCTGGCTTACTGGCTTGCTTACGTGCTGGGCGGCCCGGCAACCATCCGCTACTGGCACCCATGGATCGGCCTGATCTATCTGGCTACCATTTTCTGGATGCATCGCATGTGGAAGCGCGACATGCAGAAGATCCCCGAGGACGAGCGTTGGAACAAAAATATCTGCGCCTATGCTGAGAACCGCGATGAGCTAATGCCTCCGCAGGGCCGCTTCAACGCCGGACAGAAACAGTTCTGGTGGGTGATGCTGTACTGCACCTTCATCCTTCTCATCACGGGAATCATTATGTGGATTCCGGAGAAAATGCCGCGCGAACTCCACTGGGTGCTTCCGATCACCGTCTTTATTCACTCAGCCACGGCGCTGATCACCATTGCTGCTTTCATCATCCACGTTTACATGAGCGTCTGGGTGACTCCGGGCAGCGTGAAGGCCATGGTTGAAGGGCACGTCTCCACCGGTTGGGCGCGAACGCATCATCGCCTCTGGTATGAGAAGATCACCGGCCGCAGGAATTAAAGGGATTTGATGTCTGGGTTTTCCTGGGACCGTCGTATTGCGCGGACGAGCGAGCTGTTACAAAGCCAGTCTTCAGTGACTGAGCTGCTTAAGTTTTATCAGCGCCTCGTCCGCTTTCAAAAAACCGTCTATGAATCGGTGGCTGCCTCCGCCAATCATGACGTCTCCCTGCTCGTCCCCCATTTTGCCGCATTGCTCGCGCTGGTGAAAGAAGCCGGCTCGGCGGACCTGAAGGCCGCCGCCGCGACGCTTGAACAAGCGTCTCCCCAAGATCGTTTGGAACTATTGCGTGCCGTCTGGCAGCATGAGGTGGAAAGCCATGAACTCTCCGCCGAGTCCATCTTCTTCGCTAATGCGCTGCTTCAGCCATTCGCTGAGCATTTGGCAGAGAAGAACACTTCCTCCACTGAGGCATCGCCGCCGCTGTGTCCTTTTTGCGGATCAAAGCCGCAATTAGCGGTGCTCCGTCCTGAAGGCGACGGCGCAAAGCGCTTTTTGTTGTGCTCTCTCTGTGGAACGGAATGGTTCTTCCGCCGTGTACTATGTCCCAACTGCGCCGAGGAAAATAAGGAGCACCTGCCGGTGTTCATCGCGCAGGAATTTGACTACGTGCGCGTGGACGCCTGTGATACCTGCCACACCTACATCAAGTCGATCGATCTTTCCAAAAACGGCAATGCGGTTCCTGTGGTGGATGAACTCGCGACAGTCTCGCTGAATCTTTGGGCTCAGGAGCACAATTACAAGAAGGCCCAGCCCAACCTGTTTGGTGTATAAATTCTTAGATCACTCTGGATTGACTAACGGCACGAGCCTCTGGTTTAGACCCGGCCAATGCATGAATTGAATTTCGCAAGCTTCGCAGACGCAATGCCAAGCCGATGATAGCCACGCCGGTGGCTAGCGCATAGATAGAGATCCACGTCAATGCTGCCTGCACCGTCCCAACGTTGGCCAACAACAGGCATGGCGCGAATGCAATCGAGATTACGCCGCCACTCACCAGCAGCCATTCATCGGTAACATGACGGCGCAGGTGGATTCCGGCGGTAAATTCCAGTACTCCAACCACCAAAGCGATAAGGGCGATTAACTGGATCACCCGCATCAGCGTGGAGCCTGGGGCGAGCAGAATAATGAGGCCGCCCGCTGTCACGGCAATGCCATCTGCCAGCATCAGCCATGACGAGCCGCCCTGACCTGCTCCGCGCACTGCGGCTGCAATGGTAAGAACGCCGGTGGCGAAAGCAAACAGCGCGAAAATCGCGGCCAGACCAGCAAATGCGAACTGGCGCAAAAAAGGTGCTGGCACAAATGGCAGAAAAGCAAAAATGAAAATGGCGAAAGCAATCGCCAGGACGCCGCGCAGAAATAGCAACCACCAATTCTGGATCATTAAGCGGATCATATTCCGCCTCCCTCGCTGTTATAAGTGTGCGCTGCGGATCAATTCATGGATGTGATTGTCCTCACACGTACCATTGGCCAGTCCCGCGAATCATCGCCAGAAATATAGCTTTGGCGCGGTTTTTGGGGCTATTTTAACTGCAATTCCGCCGTGGCCACTCCGTCTTCAGGAGGGGCGAAGCGGAAACCGGCCTTGATGAACATGTCTTTCATGTTGAAATTGTCGGAAAGCGTAGCTCCCTCCAGCGTTGCAATACCTTCCTTGCGCGCAATCTGGATCGTGGTATCCAGCATGTGCGTGCCCAGCCCGCGGTTCTGGAATTTGTCCGCGATCAGGAACGCCACCTCGGCGCTGTTGTCAGAGTGCTTGCGGATCAGCCGCGCGATACCGGCAATACGCCGCGCGCCTTCTTCGTCGGCGTATTCCGCCACCAACCCGATCTCGCGCTCGTAATCAATAAAGCACTTGGTGAAGAGCCGCTCATGGGAAACGCGGAAGTCGAGTTTCAACGGCAGGAAAAATCGCATGTAAACACTGTTCTCTGAAAGTTGGTGATGGAAATCCACCATCAGCGGTTCATCATCGGGGCGAATCGGCCGCAGCGTAAAGCTGGTGCCATCCTGCGATTCCCAGTTGGAAATGTACTGGCTGGGATAAGGACGGATCGCCGGGCGCGGCAGTTCCGCATCCCGCATTGTCGCCGGATGCAGGATCACTCTGGCATCCAGCGCTATGAATCCTTCGTCGCTGGCCAGTAGCGGATTGATTTCAATGTCAGCAATGCGGGGGTTCTCCACCACTAGTTCACTAAAGCGGACCAGCAGTTCCTCCAGCTTTTCCAGGTCAACGGGCTTGCGTCCGCGAACGCCTTTTAGCGCTTGCAGGATGCGGGTATTCTCCATCATGCGGCGCGCCAGAGTGGTGGTGAGTGGCGGCAGGGCGTGCGCATTGTCGCGCAATACTTCTACCAGTTGGCCGCCCAGGCCAAACACCAGCACCGGCCCAAACTGCGGATCAGTGGAGCTACCCAGAATCAATTCGTAGCCCGCTGTGCTGACCATCGGCTGGACCGTCACTCCCTGGAAGCTGCCCTCGCCAAAAGTGGCCTGAATCTGCGCGAAAGCCGACTGTACTGCGCTTGCGTCTTTCAAGTTCAAATGCACTCCGCCGCGATCGGATTTGTGTGTAACGATCTCAGAATTAAGCTTGAGCACCACGGGATAGCCGATCTTTTCCGCTGCTGCAACCGCTTCGTCTACCGAAAATGCCAGCCTGGAAGGCGTAACCGGCAACTCATAAGCCGCAAGCACCTGCTTGGATTCATGCTCGGTCAGTATCGTGCGATTCTTCGCCACCGCGCTGGCGATAATTTCCGCCACGCGTCGCGGACCATCTTCGGGAAGGTCACCGGCGAATACCGGCGTTTCATAGAGCGCCTGAAGGTACGAAGTGTAGCGCCACATGTAGGCAAAGCTTCGAGCGGCCGCGTCAGGATATTCAAACGTGGGAATTCTGGCCTCATTCAACACGTTGGCTGCAAGCTGCATGCGGCTGCCGCCCATCCAGCTTGCAATCAGCGGCTTCTTGATCGTTTCTGCGGCCTTGCGCACTAGACCCGCCGCCTGCTCCGGTTCGGTCATCCCCTGCGGAGCAAGAATTGAGAGCACAGCATCGCAGTTGGGATCATCTGCTACCGCTTGTAGTGCTTTGGCATACATTTCCGGAAGGCAGTCGCCCAGCGTGTCCACCGGATTGGAATGGCTCCACGCCGCCGGCAATAATTTATTGAGTGTTTCCTGCGTGTCTTGTGAAAGCGTTGCCAATTGTCCGCCGCTTGCCAGCAGCGCGTCCACTGCCAGCACACCAGCACCGCCCGCATTGGTAACTACTGCCAGCCGTGGGCCGTGGGGTCTTGGTTGCTTGCTTAGGACCTCGGCCATATCAAACAGCTCACCGATACTGGCCACCCGTAGAATCCCGGCGCGACGAAACGCAGCCTCAAATACTTCATCCGATCCAGTCATCGATCCCGTATGCGACGCCGCGGCTTTTCGTGCCGCTTCTGTGCGCCCGGGCTTGATCACGATAATTGGCTTGCGCAGTGAAACTTCGCGCGCCGCGGAGAGAAAGCTGCGCGCGTCGCGAATGGATTCCATGTAAATCAGAATGCTCGAGGTATAAGCGTCATCGCCGTAGTGATAGATCAGGTCGCCCCAACTCACGTCCAGCATCGACCCCACTGAAACCACGCCGCTAAATCCAACGTTCTCTCTGCGGCTCCAGTCCAGCACGGCGGTGCAAAGCGCGCCGCTCTGGCTCAAAAAAGCGATATTGCCGGGCAGGGCATTGGACTGCGCAAACGTCGCGTTCAGTCCCGTGCGCGGATTCATTACGCCAACGCAGTTCGGTCCAATCAGCCGCAGATGTCCTGACGCCAGCACCTGGCGAATCTTGCTCTCCAGCGCTCTACCGTCGGCACCCAGTTCGGCAAAGCCGGCTGAAATGACGATGGCGCTGCGCACTCCGGCAGCCACGCATTCCTGCAACACGTCAGGGACAGTTGCTGCCGGGGTAACCACAATGGCCAGGTCAACCTGCTCCCCGATTGATGCGATATTGGGATAGCAGCGAATTCCCAGCACGTTTGGGCGATGCGGGTTGATGGGAAAAATAGTCGCGCCGGAAGGTTGCTCCATCAGGTTGCGCAGTACAGTGCGGCCCACGCTGGCAGGCTTTTCCGTGGCGCCGATGACGGCTACGGTCCTGGGATGGAAGATTGGCGCCAGTGGGCTCGGCGGCCACGAAGGTATCGTGGATTCGTGCCCCCGCTGGTCTGTTCCCGGCAATGTTGGCATTAGGTCTACTAGATTACTACTCATTGGTCCCCAACTTCTGTTGAAGACCAGCCTACCAGCCGCAAAAAATAAAGGATGTGAGAAATCTCACATCCTGGAAAGGATAGCCTTCTACCGATGCCGGCGTTACGGATTGAATTTTTCAACCCTCAGAAATTTTATGCCCATGAATTTGCCTGCGTCATTAAAGTCAAAGCCAAAGATGGCTTGCGCCAGCGGAGCGCACCCAGCACAAGGATCCTGGAGTGAGTAGGGAACTGCGAACCTTTCTCCTTCGCTGGGCAGCCGTTCAATTTGGGGCGCTGTGGCCTCTTTGCGCTGTTCATCATTTATCGCCAATTGCATCTGGGGATGGCTCCTGAGCAGAGCGGCGTATTGAGCGTCTTTTTCCATTGCTGCTTTCGGCAGCGCGGTAACATCATCCAGATTGATCAGCGCGGGCATTCCGTTCAACAGCATCCATCCCTGGTGCAATTTCTGGGTTCCGGGATATACCACGTATCCAAGGTCCACGAGTCCGTATTCGCGCGAGCCGGTTAGATATCCCAGACGCGAGGACTTTTGTGATGCCAGCATCTGCGTGAACGCTACAGCGTTAGACGATGCGTACTCGCCCATCTGGTCAATAAAGCAATCGCCATATCGCGAGGCATCGGTCATTTTACAGGCTTGGCTGATCGCGCTCAGGTCTTCAGGGCTGGCTTTCCATATTGCTTCTTCGCCAATCTGGTCGTCGGTTTCGTGATTGGCTTCAACCTGGAGAAATGTAATCAGTGAAGCTACGCTGATTACCGCCAGTGCTCCCGCTATTCTTCGTTTCAACAGGGTCATGTCGAAACTCCAGTGATGTCCTTACGCCGGCCACGCG
Source organism: Terriglobia bacterium (assembly GCA_020072645.1). Taxonomy (NCBI): domain Bacteria; kingdom Pseudomonadati; phylum Acidobacteriota; class Terriglobia; species Terriglobia bacterium. The sequence continues at coordinate 109,102 of JAIQGK010000009.1, read as the reverse complement.
TTTCTGGTGCTGAAAACAGGAACACTGCTACCGTGGAAATGTTGCGGTAGGTAGCGGGTCCCGAATTGCCATTTCCCGTCGAAATGGCACATCTCACGCCAACGAGATCATCTTACGTCTGAACTGGTGTTGTGGTGCAACCTTTACGTTTCTTAGCCCAAAAAGAGTTAACGCGCCCGGGTTGCGAGCTCGGAGATCGGCACGTCCGGATCAGACCAAAGGTCATTGCCCTCTCAAATACGGTTTACAGTTTTTTACAATTTATATGTTTAAACTCCGCTGTGATCAGTTAAAAGTGCTTACCGGAATGAATTTTTACTCTATACAGGTATTCATTTCGGGCGCATGCGCTTTTCGACGGGAGCAAGACTTTCCATGCAAGCGATGATCGATTCGCAACAGGTAAGATAGGAGGGATGGCAGTATTTCTCCGGTGAAAGAACTCGCGTCCCAGCAGGATGAATCAGCAATCAATGTTCCTGCGGCTCAGCAGTTAACTCTGCGGCGGCATTATGAAATCGTGCTGCTCATTTTGGCCGCTGTTGTCTTTTTTGGTTGCATCATTTCTCCGCCCGCCTTAATGGACGATGTTGACGCCGTTCACGGCCAGATGGCGCGCAATATGGTCCAGTCAGGCGACTGGGTCATCGCTCATTTGGACGGCGTACCATACATGGAAAAAGCGCCGTTACCTTATTGGCTCATTGCCATTTGTTATCTCGTAATGGGCGTTCATGATTGGGTGGCGCGTATTCCCACCGCTCTGGCTGCGGTCCTTCTCTGCTTTGCCACGGCACGCTACGGAGCGTGGGCCTTCAGTCGCCGCGCCGGTTTCTATGCCGGACTGGCTTTGGCAACGTCGATCGGTCTCTTCCTTTTTACTCGTATTCTGATTCCCGATGTAATGCTCACGCTTGCGATCACCGTTTGTTTCATGGCATTCCAGCGCGCCATGAATGAAGACGGAATAGAACTCCATTCGCGCCGATGGACTGCTTTGATCGGCGTTGCACTGGGCGTGGGTGTTCTGTTGAAAGGGTTGCTCGCGCTGGTTGTTCCTGTAGGGGGAGTATTGGTCTACCTGGCGATTACGCGCCAGCTTTTTCGGCGCGAGACCTGGCGTCGCCTGCACCCGCTCACCACAATCCTGATTTTGCTGCTCATCGCCGCGCCGTGGCATGTCCTGGCCACATTGCGCATGCCGCCTTATTTCAACTTCAGCATGCACAGCGGTCCCGGCGAATATCACGGCTTCTTCTGGTTCTATTTTTTCAATGAACATCTATTACGGTTCTTAAACCTGCGCTATCCGCGCGACTACAACACCGTGCCCCGGCTGGCATTCTGGCTGCTGAATCTGCTCTGGCTCTTTCCCTGGAGCGCCTATTTGCCCGCGGCGGTCAGACTGAACTACAGGCCGCTAGATCGCGCCGGCCGCACGCGCCTGCTCGCGCTCTGCTGGGCCGGATTTCTGATGCTGTTTTTCACCTTCTCCACCACGCAGGAATACTATTCCATGCCGATCTATCCCGCGCTTGCGCTCCTGCTCGGTTGTGCAATGGATAGCGAAGTAAAACTCATCACGGCAGGCAGCAGGACAATAGCGTTGATTTCAACCGCGGCTGCGGCGGTGATTGGGGCAATCTTATTCGCCGTTCGCCATGTTCCCGTCACAGGCGACATCTCCAGCGCCCTGCAGCAGCATCCTGAGTCTTACACGCTTTCGCTTGGACACATGGGCGACCTGACGCTCCAGTCATTCGCTTATCTGCGGGCTCCACTCATACTCGCGGGCATGGCGTTTCTAGTCGGTGCTGCAGGCGGCTGGCTCCGTGGACGCCGCGCATTCATAGCGCTGGCCGCGATGATGGTTTTGTTCTTACACGCGAGCCGGATGGCGCTTGTAGTCTTCGATCCTTATCTCTCTTCCCGACCAATAGCCGAGGCGCTGCTCCATTCCCCCTCAGGACAATTGATTGTGGATGGCGCATATTATCCTTTTTCTTCAGTTATGTTTTATTCGAATAAGAGCGCTTTGCTGCTGAATGGGCGTGTCAATAACCTTGAATATGGCTCTTACGCGCCGGGTTCCCCCCCTGTTTTTATCGATGACGCTGCCTTTAAGAGGCTCTGGTCAGGTACAATTCGCTATTATCTGGTCACTGACAGCAGCGGGCTCGCTCATCTGAGCGCCCTGGCCGGCCCCGCGCAGTTCCACCAGATTGCTGAAAGTGGCGGCAAATTTCTTTTTACCAATGGCCTTTCCGGCGAAACTGCGGATGGCTCCCACATGGAGAACAAACCCGCGTTATGGTAATCCTTGCAACGGCATTGGCGGTTCTGCTTACCGGCTCACTCGTTTACTGCGTCCTAATTCTTGTTGCCACGCGGCGGTTTTTGTCGACTACTCTGCCTTCCCCCGGAAACAACCCGCCTATCAGTGTTCTTAAGCCCCTCTGCGGTCATGACGATGGCTTGGAAGAAAATCTGCGCAGCTTCATGGTGCAGGATTATCCCGAATACGAAGTTTTGTTTGGCGTCCATCGCCAGGACGACCCGGCCGTGGCCGTGGCGGAAAACATCATCGCCGAATTTAGCGGACGAATCAGCGCGCGGCTCATCATTACGGGAGAGTCTCCCATCCCCAATGCCAAGGCATTCAGTTTGAATCGCATGGTTCGTGAAGCGAATTACGACGTACTGGTAATGAGTGACAGTGATGTCCGCGTGACACCCAGCCTGCTCTCTCATCTAGCCCAGGAGCTTCAGGACAATCACATCGGACTGATCAGCTGCCCTTACCGCGCGGTTCCGGGAAAGAGTTTGTGGTCGCGTTTGGAAGCGATTGGAATGAATACGGAACTTCTGGGTGGAGTGTTGGTCGCGCGCATGATTGAGGGTATGCGTTTCGCGCTGGGCTGCACCGTAGCTGTCCGCCGCCGCGTGCTTGACGATATGGGTGGTTTTGGCTATCTGCAGGAGTTTCTGGCAGAAGATTTTGTGATTGGCCAGCGCGCTGCCCAACTGGGGCATGGTGTTTTATTCTCGTCATACGTGATTGAACACCGCATTGGAAGCCAGAGCATGATGGCTAACCTGGGACACCGTATGCGCTGGGCACGCAGCACGCGCCGCTCGCGTCCGCTGGGCTATTGGGGACAGATATTCACTTATCCGCTGCCTCTGGCGCTTTTGCTGTGCGCTGCCTACCCGCCCGCCTGGCCAGTGTTGTTTCTAACTATGATTCTGCGCGGGTCCGCGGCTTGGGCCACTGCCCGCAACATTGTTCACGATCCGGTCACGCAAAAACAATGGTGGTTGCTGCCGGTGCAAGATGTCATCGGTTTCTTTGTATGGATCAGCGGCTTTGTGGGTGACAAGATTGTCTGGCGTAACAGAAAATGCACTGTCTTACGCGATGGCCGTCTGCACGTGAATCCCTAGTTTGTATCCTCGACAAAAAGAAAACCCCCGCGCCTTGGCGCAGGGGCTGCTCGTTTCTTGCGATTCCCTAGTTACTTGCTGGTGGTCGAGCACGTGCTCGAAATCATTTTTACTTTCTGTACCGTAAACGTTGGTTGAGATCCGGAAGAGGAGCCTGCTCCGGTTGCACTGGAGCCGCTGCTGGAATTGGTTGAGCTGCCCATGCTGCCGCTGCTGGAGCTGGGCGAACTGCTGCCGCTGCTGGAAGCTGAACTGCTATTGTCCGTTCCCATAATGCGAATCTGATGACCAACGTGGTCGCTCAGTTTTGAAGTGTCGCCGGCAAGTTGCCATGTTTTACCAGTCTGATCTGTCAACGTCCAGTTGCCAGCCGAGCCACTCAGACAGCCCTCAATGGAATTGCTATTGTTTGAGGTCTGGGTGGTTTGCGTCGTGGTGGTCTGGGTCGTGGTTGAGCTGGTATCTGGAGTCGCCGGTTGTTGGCTGGGTGAGGTGGACGATGGAGACGTTTGCGAGCTTGTGTCTGGTGTTGTTGATGGAGACGAGCTGCTTGGCGAGGTTTGCGCCACAGCCCAAACCGCCGACAACAACAGAATTGCTGTAATCAAAGATATTTTTTTCATGTACGTTCCTCCTGGTTTTTGGCCTTTATCTCCAGGCCTTAAGAAGAGTTAAAGCAGCGCTAAAGACTTAGATCACCTGCGTTGCCACGGGTTTGCCTCGTTGGTATTAAGCAGTGCAAGAAACGAGAGCTGCGGAATTGAGATTTATTCCGTGTCTCTGATGAAAGAGATGACCTAATCCAGAAGAATTAAGTGGCGCCGCAAATGGTTCGCACGTCTCAGCGATGCAGTGCTTGAGGAACGTAGTTGCAGCAGGGATCTTCAGCAAACATATTTCCGGTCACCGCATAAGCACGGGCGCGCGAACCGCCGCAGATTTCCTTGAATTCGCAGACGCCGCACTTGCCCTGCAAATTGGAGGTGTCGCGCAATGCAGTCAGCACCGGAGAATTGCGATAGATTTCCGTCAGGCTGTCCACGCGCACGTTGCCCGCAGAGACTGGCAAGAAGCCGCTGGGACACACTTCACCGGTATGTGAGACAAAGACAAATCCCTTGCCATCATTGATCGGCAAGAGTCCCGGTACGGTCTTCTCCCATCCATTCTCTCCGGCTGCAAATGGATTTTGTCCCTTGCTTTTGAGCCGTTGCTGGATAATGTAACGGCGATAATGCTGCGCTTCAGTTGTCTTTACCTTAAAAGGCAATTCCTTAGAGAAACGATACAGCGTTGCGAATGTCTGCTCTACTTCGTCGGCAGAAAGCATGTCGGCCATCTGAGCGCGCCCGGTCGGAACCAGAAAGAAGGCGCTCCAGAGCACCAGCTTGAACTGTTTCAGCAGGTTCGCCATGTTCTCCAGGTCACCTATGTTCCGTTTGGAAATACTGGTGTTCACCTGGATGGGAAGACCGAACTCATTGGCCCAGTGGATTGCTTCCAGTGTCCGCGCAAATGAGCCGGAAACGCCGCGAAAGGCGTCGTGCAATTCCGGACTTGCGCCGTCAAGACTCACTGCCATTCTGGAGAGATGGGCGCGCTTCAAGTCGGCAATGGCTTCGCGCGTCAGCAGCGGTGTGGCGCTGGGCGTCATTGCCGGCTTCAGACCATGGGCGACGGCCCTGCGGACCAGATAAAAGATGTCAGAGCGTTTCAAAGGATCGCCGCCGGTCAGAATGAAGATTGGAGGCTTCAGGTCTGCGACATCGCGAATCAGCTTCTCCGCTTCCATGGTTGTCAATTCCAGAGGGTGACGTTTTGACTGCGCACAGGCACGGCAGTGACAACAAGCAAGATCGCAGGCCTGCGTGGTTTCCCAGATCACAATTAAAGGGCACCGGTTCAGATCAAAACTTGTATTCATTGCCACCCATCCTTAAAAAGGCTTTGACGCAAAAATGTATGAAAGCAATCTTAAGGGGTCGTTTCCACCGGTGATGTGATGGAAGTCACAGGTCCGATTAGGCGTTCTAATGGTCAATGTCTTGTGACATTTATCACATTCGCAAACTTGCAGACTTATATATACTGCTTTCGCAATCATCCGATGAAACATCGCAGCAGCGCAGCAGTTTTGGCGCAGAGGAGTTCCAGGCGGAATGAGAACATTTCGTGAATGGCTTTCACCCGTTGTTTTCTTCTCAAACAACTTGATCAGTCTGGCGGGCGTTGTGGTGGTCACCGCCGCTGGCGTCACCTGGCTGGTCTTTCTGCCCATTACGTTGCGCAGTGGCAGCGTGCATCCTTACGTGGGCATTGTTGTTTACCTTCTGTTGCCGGGAATTTTTGTTGGCGGTCTTCTTCTCATCCCTCTTGGTATCTATCTGCGCAGGCGCGGGATGCGCAAAAGAGGCGAGTTGCCGGCACACTTTGAGCCCATTGATCCCCGCAATCCAGAGCTGCGCAAGCTGTTTGGCTTTATCGCAGTAACTACCTTTCTTAATATCATTATCGCCAGCCAGCTTTCCTACAGCAGCGTGCGCTATATGGAAACGCCCAATTTTTGCGGCGCGACCTGCCACGTGATGAAGCCGGAATTCGCCGCCTATGAAGTGTCAGCGCATTCCAAAGTTGAATGTGTTGGCTGCCACGTTGGGCCGGGAGCCAGCGGATTCATGCGCGCCAAGGTGAATGGCATAAGGCAAGTGGTCCATATAGCTTTAAACACTTACCCGCGGCCAATCCCGGAGCCGCTGGAACGGCTTCGTCCGGCCACGGAGACGTGTGAATCCTGCCACGCTCGCCGCCGTTTTTTTGGCGACCGCATGCGCGATCTGGCCAGTTACGGCGCCGACGAGCAGAACACGCTCACGCACACTGTTCTAATGATGCATCTTGGAACTGGCGGGCCGCACAGTTCCGGCGTTCACGGCGCGCATCTGGGCGAAGGCGTTACCCTGCGCTACTACGCATCGGATGACGTCCGCCAAAACATTCCTTATGTCGAATACACTTCCGGCGGCAAGATGACGGTCTTTGCTGCGCCCGGAGCCAAGCCTGACCCGACGAAACTGCGGGCCATGCAGTGCATTGACTGCCACAATCGGCCAGCGCACACCTTCCAGCTTCCAGAGCGCGCGATTGATCGCGCCATGTCCTTTGGTGACATTTCTCCCACTCTGCCCTTTGCCAAGAAAGAAGGTTTGGAAATTGTGAAACAAACCTACGCAACCGGACAGGATGCGGCCGCCAAGATTCCTGTGGCTTTTGAGGACTATTACCGCAAAACATATCCTGAGATCTATGCGCAACGCCGGGCTGAGGTGGCCAGCAGCGCAAAGGCGTTGCTCAGTGTCTATCAGCACAACGTTTTTCCTGAAATGAAGATTACGTGGGGCACCTACCCCAACAATCTGGGACACACGGACTTTAACGGGTGCTTCCGCTGCCATGATGAGCAACATGCCAGCTCGGATGGAAAGACAATTACGCAGGACTGCAGTGTTTGCCACAACGTGGTTGCGTCCGATGAGAAAAATCCCAAAGCTCTGGTTGATCTGGGACTGTCGCCGGGTGCCGGGAAGTAGCTATTTTTTGCCTGGAGAATTGGCTATGCCGCCATTGTTCTCCGCAGAGACGGTGGAGTCACCCTTTTCCAACAACTGATAAGCCTCAGAGATGGTCATGCCGTCGCTGATCCGATGAAATCCAGTCATACGCTGAAGTTGCTTAACATTGATGGTCTTAAAAATCACCGCGTGGCCGGACATCTTCACATCAAGAGCAACGATTTCCCAGTGATCGTCCCCTACACGGCTTTGGGTTACGGAAAATGTTCCTCCCTTATTGAGTCGGCCCAACAGTCCCCAGCCAAAGGTCACATCTTCAAACAGGGAGCCGTCCAGCCGCGACATGCGAAGTGCAGCCCGGTCAATCCACATCGTCCCGCTCAGTGAACGGAACACCTGCAATTCCCGTGTTGGGGCATTGTAATGAGGATTGGGAAAGAATGAGAGCCTGACCTGGCCATTTTCGGCGCCCTCATACTTGAAAATAAACGCGTCAGGGATTGCCTTAAACATCTGCACTCCCTTGTCTTCATCGTCTTTGGCGCGTTTGTCGCGCTTTGCCCGCTCGGTAGGATCATCCACCAGTTTTTTCATGCGGGCTTCATCGGCGGCTCTCTGCTCAGCCGTTAATGGCTGTCCATTGATCAAGAGAGTGCGCGCGAGTTGTCCATCTTTAGTATCGATTACGTCGCGGTCCTGCGAACCTTTTTCGTCTTCTTTATGGATGTGATAGCGCCAGTGAGTGTGGTCGGCGGCATCCGCCTCCATCTGGTGCTTGATAGCTTCCCTGACAAGCTGGTTTGCGTCCTTCGGCAGAGGCGGCAGAGTGTCCGCTGTGGTCTGTCCGTGCAATGCCATGCCCAGACATGCACAAAGCAGGAGCATCGCAACGCGCCGCAGGGGAATGATGTAACTCATAGTATTCAAAAAGCGGGTACTTATTTAGAGCCGAAAAAGCAGCAGCTAGTTGCATTTTACCTTTTGGCGGCGACTGCTGGCGATTTTAGGAGTAAAGTAAAAAAAAGAGGCAGCTTTGCAGCCGCCCCTTTTATTGATCGACCCTCTCGGAAAGGCAGTCCCATTGGCTCAATAGCCGCGACTTGCGTTCAGAACCGCTGTTCCCCTGGTTTCGGTTCCGCCCGTGCGCCGCGACATTCCGTCCGGTCGACACATAACTTAAAAGCAAACAGACAGCCAAACTGGCCAGAGTTTCACCGGTTTCTTGGAAATATCTAAGAGACTGAAAAATATGGACTTGAACGAAATCTCCCGGGAGGTAGTGAAATAGTTACTGTTTACTTTATTGTAAACACGTAAAGTTGGGCAGCAGAATGCCGTGAATGAGCGCCAGATTGCCTTTCCGGCGCACACCTACGGTAACTATTTGATTTTGAAATACAGCAGTAAACTAGCGGTCAAACTCCTGATTGAAATCTGCGACAGGCGTTCCAAGACAAGAGAATAGGTCTCTCTGAAGAGAGCGATAACGAAAGAAAAGGTGCCAAAATGTGGAAACCGCGTCCTGAAGACAACAAGCCCATGAACATGAATCCGACCCAGCCTGCGCAGCCTGTACCCCCGCCAGCTGCTGTCGCTGCACCCAGTATTCCCACACCACATAAAGAAACGCCGAAGGCCAGCGATCCGCAACGCGCGGATGTTGGGCACATCGGCAAGTCAGTCCAGATCAAAGGCGAACTCACCGGCAGTGAGGACCTTTATCTGGACGGTTCAATCGAAGGGACGATTGATCTACGCGACCATAGCCTGATCATTGGCCCGAACGGAAAAATCAAGGCGGGCATTACCGCGCGCGATCTGGTCGTCCATGGCCGGGTTGAAGGAAACATCAACGCTACCGGACGTGTGGAGCTGCGCAAGTCCTGCACGCTGATCGGCGATGTGAGCACGCAACGGATCGTGATTGAAGATGGGGCATTCTTTAAGGGCGCCATCGATATCAAGGAAAAGAGCCAGCCAGTGGAAGCACGTAAGCCGCTGGCGGTCGCAGCCAGCGCAGGCATGAACGCCGGCAGCGGATCGTCATCGGGTTCGAGCGCGTCCAGCTACAGCGCCAGCTCGGATTCGCAGGGTTCCTTTTTAGATAGCAAATAAGGTAGAGTTAAAGGAGCGTGAGCTCCTCCGGTAACAATTTAATGCGATGGTTCCGTGGAGCAGGCAGCTCTCAGTCCAAGCCTCAAGAGGGTGGCAAATCTGCGCCACGGACCAGGCGCACCTGCATTGGACTGGGCGAATTCATGCGCAGCCTGAGCAGCAGCGGCGAACAGAAACCCTGTGTCCTTGATCTGGGACCAACCTCACCTACAAACATTGCCTTGCTTACAGAGATGGGTGTGCGCCTCTTTAATGAGGATATTTTGCGAGAATCGCAGGACGAAAGTTACTGCGTGAAGCAGGAAGACGGTACGCTTCAGTTTGATCCGACAAAATTCTTTGCGGAAAACCTTGATTATGGCGCTGACCAGTTTGACGCAATCCTGTTCTGGGACGTGGCTGACTACCTGCCTGAAAGCCTGGTAAAGCCCTTGGTTGAGCGCCTACAGGCCATCCTGAAGCCCAAGGGATACCTGCTCGCCTTTTTTCACACCAAGGACGCAGGTGTGGAATCTCTCTATTCCCGTCACCATATCGTCCAGAAAGATACGCTTGAGCTTGAGCCAGTTCAGGGCTTTAAGCTGCAACGGATCTTCAACAACCGGCACATTGAAAATCTCTTTAAGGACTTTGCCTCCCGTAAGTTCTTCCTTGGCCGGGACAATATCCGTGAAGTCCTGATGGTTCGCTGACCGGTTCAATCACGCCTGTTATTCGGTAAAATTTACCTTCCGGCATTCACTGCATTTGAACCCTCAATATCCAAAAGTGGTATCAAAATACCTATAAACTATATCCAGCTTGGATTGGGCCTTAATCCTCTAATCTGTGGAATTCTTCTACTCACCTGAGAAACGAGCTGTTCCGCATTAAGAATCAACAACTTAAATTACATTGCAAAACTTCACTGGCGTCTGCGTTCTTTGGGCATCTCGATTGCAGTAGTAACAGTGCCGAGAGAATGACGGTAATCAAAAAAGGGACCCTGCAGCGGGCCGAAGAAGAGGTAGGTTAAATGTCTAGCAGCGTAAGCATTATTAGTAATCTTGGAATTCTTGCCGCAAGAGAAAATCGCACAGCTAATTATGATGCGATCTATGGCGAGCACTGCCACCGAATTTACTCCCTGGCTTTTTGGATGACCGACAATGAGCTAACCGCTGAACAGCTCTCCGCCAACACATTCCTTCGCGCTTTTGCGTCATCGGCAGAGCCGAAGACGGAACAGATTGACCAAGCCTTCCTGGCTGAGATCCGCGAACTCACCACGATCGGCACCCTCACATTGAACGGCAGCATCTCCGCGGAAACCAAGAGCGTTTGCGGCAACGTGAAGCGGGTGCATCTTGAGCGCGCGGTTGTGGAACTGCCTGCGACAGAAAAAATGATCTTTCTCCTTCACGATGTTGAAGGCTACAGCCATGAAAAAATTGCTCGCCTGCTTGGCTTGGATGTAAAAGAATCGCAGTTTGGACTGCATCAGGCCCGTTTGCAGATGCGAGAACTGATTTCGCGCATGTCGTAAAAAGCCGTCGATTGTATCTCCTCTCTCTCCTTACTCTCCAACCCTTCGCCTAAAGCGAAGGGTTTTTTTCGCAATCAACATCGCAAGTCTCAGCTTTCTATTAACTTTGGGATATTTAGTTATGTTAATTTCAATTAAAGCTGAAACTTTTTTCCCGATCCTACGTCTATCTTAATAACAACATACGCAGTACCCCCACGTGGGCGTCGCCCCTATACCGGCGCCCACTTTCTTTTTTTGCCGCGCCGACTTTCAGTCTGAATTTTTCTTGAACAACCTGAGCTTTGAAGGTCACTGTTGGAATCCTTCTGGTTCTCCTTAATTTGTTGCGCCTCTTCATCGATCATTTCATGATTCGAGCCGCAACACTGGAAATCCCCAGCGTGGTATTTCAGAAAGGGCAACGGAATGACGAAATTGCGGTTCTAATGAACCGGGTAGATGAAGCGTGGTGGCTTCCATGAGCGACAAAAATAGATTAAAGTTTCAGCCAGAACACATAATTACGGAGGGCGGAGCAATGGATTGGAAGAAAACGCTGATGATCGGGTCTTTTGCGGCGGGGGCAATTCTGTTCCTGACGGGACGGAGGCCAGCGGGCCTGGCCGTTGCCGGAATCGGCGTAGCAACTTTTGCCGCCGAGCATCCGGAAAAGTTCGAAGAATTGTGGCACCGCATGCCTGAGTACATTGAAAAGGGCAGCAAGTTTGTCGATATGGCATCCACGTTCCTGGAGCGCATGGGCCAGGAAAAAGGCGGCTATCGCAATATGCCGGTCGCGGGAGGCAATCGCTACTAAGCGGCGCGTGCTTGCGAAAGATTGGCCGGGTTAATGCCCGGCCTTTTACTTTTTAGAGACAGTCGGAGCGGCAGCATCTTTCCGGCTTTCCAGTGAAATACGTTGACGTTCCGCTTCATCGATGCGCATTGCGAAGTTTGCGAACGCGCCATACTTGTCCGGCGCGATGACCTGCACCGGAATGCGGAAGTCGCGATGGATATCCACCTGGTGTGGCATCCGCACAAAGCTCAGCGCGTACTCGCCAAATTCGGTTTTCTCCGTGAAGTCGGCAGGCAGCGAATGTACTCCCATGGCATCCGGCAAATGCAGATGAAATATGGTGCTTTCAAAGAATAATGAGTCAATCAGGAGCGGGAACTTGCGCGTTGGGGTCTTGGCGTACAGAGTTGCCAGGCCCAGCGCAGGAGCCAGCTGATTGATTTCCGCTGTGCCGCTCTGCCGATTAACAAATTGCGGAACCGTACAGCGGACCGAAAGTTTCAGGGGCTGCTCGGGATCACTTTCATGCGCCGCGGTTCCAGTGATCGACGCGGCGCCCGGAAAGATACGCATTGCCAGTTGCTCGAAGAATGCCTGCTTCTCTGGTTCTCCCGCGCTACGGAGCAGGTTGCGTACCTCCTGTGCACGCATTGAGCCCAATCGCACACGGATGCTGGCTAAGAGGTCGCTATTAGAAAATGAAAGGTCGGCTTCCGCCATACTCTTCTCATCTGCGAGCCGCGGATTCAAAGCCACGATCTCTGGCTTTTTCTCTTCTCCTGCCAACAAAGGGATAAGGTGAGCTTCCCGCGCATCCAGTGATGGCGGAATTGCGCCGAAAGGCAAATCATCGGATTCAGCATCAACATCCACAGGTTCGCGGCTCTGCAGCCAGAACCGAACCAGCGGTTCGGTGTAGCAGGATAGTTCTTTGCCGCAGTCCTGCTCAATTTTCCGCACCAGCAGCAGTTCTGCGTTTAATCCAACGGCGCGCGCCAGGGCCAGCAGAGCCATGGTCCGGCTGCCCTGACCATTGTCCAGCGTGTCTTCGGCCGGGCTTGCGGCCCAGTCTGGACCGGTCGAATCGATCTTGCTGGTCACAAATCGATACAGACGCTTCGCTTTCTCAAAATCTCCACCGGCTTGCGAAAGATTAAATTCCGCCGCCGCTTCATTTACGTGAAGGCCGGCTCGCGATACGTCGATCAACTGATCGCGCAGTCCATCGCGGGTTTTTGCCGCTGAGGTAACCATGACGGTGGGGAGTAGGTTGATCGCAGGTAGAAACGATTCTGCGATCGTCTGGGCAATGTTATCGCGCTCCCATATCCGGATCACCGTTCCATTATTTTCTCCCACCAGCGGCAGCGGGGGACCGGCTTGTTCTCTCACACTGACCGTGCTTTCCGCAGGGCTCAGCAGCACCATGCGAGCATGAAGCAATGGCGCGGCGAAGGACCCGAAAGTATGGGTGCCGGCACTTTCCGGCATCTGGTCTAACTCCGCATAATGCAGCACGTACTCTTCCTCGATTGCGTCGCCCGCCTCCAGCGCTGGCATGGAGATAGTTGGTTTTTGCTGCGCCAGTTCAGGTTCAGTGATCTCTCCATCGGCTTTGATTGTGCGCAACTCCAGCAGATCAGCTCCGCGCGGCAGCGTTACTTCTCCGTACCGGCTGATGCCTTCTTTATTCAATGGGCGTGTAATGCGATGCACATACACGGAAACAGGACCGTTACGGCGAATGCGGACGACTTTGTCAGAGAGCAGGATTACCGCGTCGCCACCAGAAAAACTTCTTTGCGCCGATTTGCGGACCATCTCTATGCCATCGCGACGGTAGGGAACATAGAATTCTGCACCGTTGGCGAATGCCTCAGCGCGTTCACTCCTGCTATCCGGCGCCACTCCCGTGTCTCTGACCGCTGGCACATAGTCCCGGGCGTTTGCAGCCAGTTCACGCAGTTGTTTGGCTTGAAGTTTGGCCGCGCTGATTTGGTTATCCAGAAGCAGTTGCTCTACCAGCATTCGCCGGGCAGCGCGATGAAGAGGGTTTCTGGTAACTAACTGCTGAAGGTAGGCTGCCGCGGCGCTGTGGCGGCCTGATTCAGCCAGCAGCCGCGCATATTGCAAAGACTCTGGCGCGCACGAGGCCATTTGCTGTTCAACGGCGAGGGATTTGTCCTGCTGTGCGGCGGCGTTATAGAACTTAACGGCTTCCGCGAGCCGGGCACAGGAAGGATGTGACTCCAGCAAACGCGCGAGCAGCGCCGGCCCATCCACCTGATTGCGCCGTGAAAGATTAAAAGCCAATTGCAGCGCCATTTCTGATTGAGGACGCTCCGCCAAAATGCTCATTACATCTGTGCGTACGGATTCAGCCTGGCCTCGATCAGCAGCGTTTTGGTCCGATTTCAATCGTGCCAGCAAGGCCCCTGGTTGGGCCGTGGCAACCGCCTTCCATGCAGCGTCCGCGCGGGGTGAATGCTCTTCGGCCGCGGAATAGAGCAGCGCATGGAGATACTTGCCATAGCCGGTGTCACGAAGCGCGTCCGCGCGGAGCAGGGTTGCCATCTCGGCAAAATCGCCCCGGAAATATGCTGCCAGCGCTTGCGTGTATGGTGCCAGGGGCGTCGGCAGGGCAATCTTTTTCTGTGGCGACACTTCAAATTGTGGATGCAGAGCTACGCTCAACGGTGCCGCATCCGGTGAAAACTTGAGCAGGATGCGGTGGTGACCTGCCGCCATTGACAATGAAGTTGAATCCCGGGTTGGGGCGGCTGCATGACGTGCGTCGTGAAGCAATAGCGATTTACCGTCGATGAAAACTTCATAGGTGCCAGAACTCAATACGTCGAGCCGAGATGTGGTGGTCGCGACTGGCAGATCGACATCACTGGCTGCATAAAAAATGCCGGTAGAGGGGAAGTATTCTGGGAGAGCAATCATGCCGTCGCGGAACCAGAACCGTTCCGGCATAATTGTGCGCGAAGAGTCTTGCTTGGCAGTGGCACGCCCTCGACGTTCACTTTTTAAGATCTCGAAGTCCCGTTGGGACGAGTATCGGTCGCGGAAAGGCCGCTCGCTTTCCGGCGGCCACCGGCGCTCAAAGTCAACGTTGTTATATCTTCCAAACGGGCCGGCAACACTCCACCGCGTGAGCAGTCTGCTTGAATGAGCTGCGGTGTCCAGATCAATGTTTGCGCCGTCGGAAGCGGCTGCTACCAGCGCCAGCCGCAGGTTGAAAGCGCAGCCATTGTGGATTGTTGCTGTTGATTTTATCCGGCGAAGGACCACGTTGAAGGCCCAGCTATTGGCCGCGTGCTGCAGGACCCGGTTCGATGCCAGATCGTGGAGTTCTGGCGCGGCAGGCAGGGCGCAAAGCCGTAGAGCCGAGTCCAATGCAATCTCAGGACGTTCCTGCAGTTCGGCTGTTTCCATGCGAATGAAGAGCGCCACAGTGTCTTTTGGGGCTTGACGCAAACGCGCGCCGGATGTCTCGGCTGCCGAGGACAAATTGAAATCAGAAAAAAAACTCTGGAGCAGGGAATCGTCCGTTTTGCCCGAATGCGTGGTCTGGCCCCTCTGTGAGAATCCCACACTCGCGCTTAAGCAGAACAGCAGGATGGGAAGAGCGCGGGTGGCCAATCTCATTGCGGCAGACTCAATGTGATTTCATTGCGGAAGCTGTGTTCCGCCTGGACACAGAACTGGCGGAAGGCCGGATAATCCTGCGCGCTTACACGCGCTTTTTCAAACTGTATATGGCTCTGTACCATCACTTCACCCGCAGATTTCTTGTAATGCAGTCGAAGCGAGCCAAAAGTCCCGGTAATGTTCTGGTCGCGTGGCAGGGAAGTGACTTCTGCACCTTCCGGCAATGCGATGTGAATTTCCTCGTCCGTGGTCCATGGCGAAGGCAGGACCAGATCCTGTGTGCGTGTGCTGGCTCCAGCCAGGGCAGCTACGTACGAGCGCGGCATCCATGACGAACGGAGGGAAACCACACGCTTGTATTGCGGCGAATTTAGCGCGCCCTGGAACTCCACGCTCACGCTGCTGGAAAGTACTTCAGCGCCGTGGACCGCAACGCTATCTACCTGCACGCTGGGGAAGACTTCGGCAAGTTCGCGCCGAAACATATCCAACTGTTGTTCGCGCACGGCCAGGTCATGGCGCAATCCGGGCGCATCTTCACCCCTGGTTGTGGTCGAGCCGCTGAACTGGATCACGCCCTGCGCGGAGAGCTCGCCCCGGATGACGTGCCGTGTGTAGTTGTCCGCCGCGCGACTCATGGGGATGTGCCGTATCTCCGCCGCGCCGCTCAGGCTCACCGTCAGCGACAAGGCTCCCTGGTCTTCCAGAGGAAGCTCGCGGCCGGCGTATTCCGCTGTTCCATCGAGCCATAATTCATATTTCGGCACGTAGACAATGGCGTGATTGAAAACGGCGATGGAAGCCGGTTCCGTCGCCACGTCGCCCAGGGAGCGAGTGCGCACCAACGCGATCTCGGCTTCAATGCCTGCGGCCCGCAGCAGCGCGATCATCAAGCTGGCTTTGTCTTTGCAGTCACCAAAGCGTCGGGCATAAATCTGCGTGACTGGATAAGGCTTATAACTGTAAATGCCGAACTCCAGCGCCACGTAGTGCGTGCTGCGCAGGACAAATTCCTGGATGGCAGAAATCTTCTCCTTGTCCGTGTGAAGTCCGTTCGTCACTCGCGCCAGTTCATCCTGGAGCGATTGGTCCAGCGCAAATTGAGGACGAACAAGCTCCGCATACCAGGAGCCAAGTTGTTTCCAGTCGCCCATGGTGGAGACGTGCACGTAAGGAGAAACTTCCGTCACGCCGGGACTGCGCGGCTCGCGCGGCAATGCGGGAATTGAGCGTGATTCCCAAAGAAAAACCTGGGAGCCATCCCGGGCAGAAACGCTTGCGGGAGCGATCTTTTCCGCGTGAACAAAAATTTTCTCCGCTGCGGGAGCAATCAGCACGTATCTCTTCAACTGCTCCGGACCGCGGCCGGCAAACAAGACCAGCTCGCCAAAATATCCGCTGTAAGGTGCGGACCGGCGCTTGGGCACGAGCGAATACTCCAGCTCAACCACATCCCCTTTTTCCAGTCCGGCAAAGCGAAGCTGGTGCAGGCGCATGTCGTAATACATTGAAACCGGAGTGTCGGCATATTCATGATCGCCCAATTCCTGCGCGTCCAGTACCAAACCATTGGGCTTCCACGCGCGCGCGTGAATCACGAGCAATTCTTCAGTGGAAGGCGAATAGCGAATTGTGCTGACGCGATGGGAATCGAGTGCAGCATCCGATCCTACAAAATAAAGCTGCTGAACGTGCACGCGATCCAGGCCACTGGCGAGAAGCTCCTGCACGCGAATATCAGCCAGGGCTGTATCGGCTGGCGCCGGCGGCTTGGCAAATGCGTCCTTGACCACCATTGCCGGGTTGACCAGATATTGTGCGTCCTTCGCCAGCGTGTCCGGACGCGCGGCGGAGGACGCTTTTGCCAACTCCTGTTGCGCTTCGCGATCAAGATGCAGGTTTTCGTCCACCTGCGCCAGTCGGCGGTGGGCGTCAGCGTTTTCATCATCCAGTGCAACTAGCCGCAGCAGGGATTTCCTGCCGCCTTCAGCATCGCCGCAATCGATCTGCACTTGCGCCAGCCGCGACCATATATCTGGCTGGTTCGGCTCCAGTCGCGAAAGAGAGATGTAATCCGCCTGCAAGTCATATTTCATGTGCCGGCGTTCATGGAAGCGGGCCAGCAGCTCGAGTTGTTCGCGGTTGTCGGAAGTTTCTGCCACTACGGACGCAGCGAGCCGCGCGGCGTCGTCCAGAAGTCCCATCTGTTCGTAGTCCAGTGCAAGTCGAGAGCGCAGCCACAGCGGGGAAGGCCACTGCTTTTCCAGACGACGCAGTTCCGGCAGCGCCTGCGAACGAAGACCCAGATTCAAGAACAAGCTGGCGCGGCGTTCACGGATGACAAAATCATTCGGTGCAGCTTCCGCCGCCGAGTTGAGCACGTCACGAGCTTTTTCCAATTGCTGGCGGCCGATGTAATAGGTCGCCAATTCCACGTGCAGTCGCGCATTGGAAGGCTCCAGCGATAGGCCATTACGTAACGCGGCAAACTTGCGGAGAGGTTCATCCAGAAATTGAGCGGCCCGGAGCCAGCGCGTTGCTGTGGGATCCAGAGCGGCTGCCTGCAACATATGGTCAGCGGCTTCAGCGGAACCGGATAAATGCTCCAACTCAGCCAGAGTTTCGCAAGACGCGCCGGTTGTGGCGGCGTTGCGGGCTTCCGCCAGAATGCGCTGGCGGGATTCGGGAGCCGCATACCAGTGCTGCGCCTGATGTTGTGCCGGCACCTTGAAAGTGCGGAGATCGTCGATATAGGCAGCTGCTTCATTCCTGACGAGATCATTTTCCCCAGCCGATTGCCCGACATTCTCAAAGAAAAGCTGGACTTGACGCCGATCATCGGCAAAGTCACGCAAACGGCGGACATGGTCCAGGAGCGCCAGCTTTTCCAGCTTTCCGGCTGAAGGCCACTGCGAGCGCAGATTTTCCAGCTCTAGATCGTAAGGGTTGCGAGATTGCGCGCAAAGCGCCAGGGACGACACCAGCAGACAAACCAGCGGCATGTGACGCAGCAGGTTTCGCATAACATCTTCCGGGGAAAGAACCTTAAGCCTTTGTGGGGAGAATACGAGTGCCCCAGGCGGCTGTTTCACCGCCCGGGGAAAATCGCAAATCAGTTAAGTCGCCTTCCTCTTTCGGCTCCGTTTCCCCCAGGTTTTTAATCTGCCGTAGCCGGAGAGTCAGCTCAACTCTTCATGATTGGTTAAGGTGAGATAAGTATCCAGCTACATACGATTTCCAGCCATTCATCGAAAAACCTAGGGAGTAGGTAAATAGACCTTAGGGACGCCAGGGAAGCTGACATCCCGCGGTTACTTAGGTTCATCTGACTGAACGGAACCGGAGGTTTTTGGGCCCAATGGCGCGTCTGCTGCTAATACTGTTTCTTGCCGCAGGTGTTGCCGTTACCGCAAGGTCGCAGGATCTCCATTTGAGCGAGTCCGGTTCAGCCGTGGTGCTTTCGCACTCAGCGTTTGCTCACGGATACCGCCACGGTTATGAAGAGGGCTACCACATTGGCAATACAGATGCCAGCCTGGGTAGTTCACAACGCCACAAACTCAAGGATTTCCACGGACTGAAATCAGGCTATTCCGCACAATTTGGCCCACGCAATTTGTTTGAACACGGCTTTGCGTCCGGTTTGAAGGCCGGCTACGGCGATGGCTATTCCGGACGGCTCTTCCGGGCTGTCGATACGCTTCGGTCTGTCTCAGCCTCCCTGGAAGATACGAATTCGGCCGGCGGGTTCACCCACTTTGATGAAGGCTTTCTCTCTGGTTACAACGAAGGGTTCGATCGGGGAGGCTCAGACCAATCTTCCACCGCTCAGGTCGACTTTCATTTTGTCGGGTGTGCCAATTATCCGAAGCAGCACAATCTCTCCGGCGAAAATGGTTACTGTGAAGGATACCGTCGCGGCTTTGCCCTGGGCCATGCGGACGGGTTTTTGCTGCGTCCTGAGGGTGGTCGACTGGAAGCCAGCAAGTAACCCGAAGCAGCACTCCCCAATCCTTGCGCTTCAACTTCAGTACATGTACCCTGCTAAGTAATGGGCTTGGGCTGAGGTTCATGATACTTTCAGGTCGCGCGCTCTATTTTTTGCTTACAATACCCACATTCACGCCACGGTCTTGGAAGGAGTTTTGATGAAAGCAGGCGCATCGAAGAGAACGATTCGCATAGCTGTGGTAGAGAGTGATCCCCTTCGGTTTATTGGACTGAAGTCTCTGTTCGATACCGAGACGGACCTCGAACTGGTCTCCTGCAGTTTGGCGGAATTGGGTCCGCGCAAAGATATCGACCTCGTCCTTCTGGGAACAAGGGCGGGACAAAACCTGTTTGACGTAATGGCGGGCCTCAAAGCCGCGCGTCCTGATCTCCGCATCATTGTTACGGGAAGCGGCGCTGACGATGAAACGATTTTGAAAGCGCTGGCCGCCGGAGCTAAAGGCTACGTGGACGAAGCCGCATCCCCAGCGGAGTTCATACAGGCAATGCGGATCGTGCATGCTGGTTCGGTCTGGGCGCCGCGTCGCGTGCTTTCGATTTTTATCGAACGAGTAACGTCTTCCCCGGGACGAATTTTTCCCGCGGGCAGGGTTACATTTACCGATCGTGAAAAAGAAGTTCTTGAACTGCTGGTGGTAGGACGCTCAAACAAGGAAATTGGATCGGTGCTGGGGATCGAAGAGCGCACCGTAAAAGCGCATGTGGCCAAGTTGATGCGCAAAGTCGGCGTGCAAAACCGCATCGCACTCTCAGTGCACGCAATTACGCATTCGCTGGTGACCTCCTCCAAATAAATCGCCAGAAAAATCTTGAGGTCCGGCGGAACAGTCTGCTGGGCCTTTTGTTTTGGGCGAGAGACAAAGTTTTGGTGTTTACTAACTTGATATCTCCGTGAGTACATGTCCAAAGCGGCAGTGGGGAAGGAACCCCGGTTACTTGCCGCGAAAA
Organism: Terriglobia bacterium; assembly: GCA_020072645.1. Classification (NCBI taxonomy): domain Bacteria; kingdom Pseudomonadati; phylum Acidobacteriota; class Terriglobia; species Terriglobia bacterium. The sequence continues at coordinate 89,052 of JAIQGK010000009.1, read as the reverse complement.
TGGTGTGGATGGATACTCTACTCACCTACCACAGAACCTGGGAGACGGGGTTGGACACGGTCACGAGGGTCACCGTATCCAACCCTTTATTATTTTTCCGCATCTTCTTACCTGCTCCCAGCGACTAAAATCATTTTTGAGGAGATTATGAAAACACTGCTTCGTGTTGTGTTGTGCGCAGTCACGCTTGCAAGCGGGGCCTTTGCTTCAGAAGCCGCGGCCAGCCGGCTGGAAACGGCAGCCACCGTATTAGACGAAATTATGGCAACTCCCGATAAGGGCATTCCTTCAGACATTCTTGGATCGGCAAAGTGCGTGGCAGTGGTGCCCAATCTGCTCAAGGGCGGATTTATAGTTGGCGGCGCGCATGGCCGCGGCATGGCAACCTGTCGCACAGCGACTGGCTGGAGCGCTCCAGCGCCATTGACCACAACAGGCGGAAGTGTGGGCTTGCAGATTGGCGGACAAGCCGTTGACCTGGTGATGGTGGTGATGAATGATCGCGGTATGCAAGCGCTGCTTACGAACAAGTTCAAGCTTGGCGCCGATGCATCCGTGGCCGCCGGTCCGGTTGGACGGCACACTGAAGGCTCCACCGACTGGAAGCTTCGAGCCGAAGTCCTAACCTACTCGCGGGCGCGCGGTCTTTTTGCCGGAATAAGTTTTAACGGCGCTGTGATCAAACAGGATGAAGACGCGACCGGCGAACTTTATGGCCGCCAGGTTGATTTCAAGACCATTCTGACGGGATCGGTTCAACCCCCGCAGTCGGCTGAAAAATTTCTTGCCGCGGTGAAACGGGCCGCAGGGACAGATGTGGCTCCTTCGAGCAGCCCGATGCCGTCGACTCCGCCTCCCAGTTCGCGACCATCGTCACCGGTAAATCCGCCAGCAGCCACGCCGACACCGATGCCAGAGCCGGCTCCGGCAGCTGAAACCGCTCCGGCCACGGAAACAACGCCGAGTCCCACTCCAACGCCAACACCGCCCGTGCGAATATAAATCCGGAAAGTCTTCAAAAAACAAAAGGGAGCCAAACCAAGGCTCCTTTTTTGCGTAATCACTTTGCAATTCAGCTGCTCAGTGCTTGTGCGTATGTGGCTTGGCGTTGTGATCGTCGTGAGCGGCCTCGCCTTTCATGTGCTCGTGTTCTTCCTCTTCTTCCTTAAAAATGGGAGGTGCGCCCAGGCTGCCCTTTGCGGGAAGATGGCGGATATAGTGGACAATGTTCCACATCTCTTCATCTTCCAGAATTCCTTTCCATCCCGGCATACCGGAAGGCTTGATGCCGTTTTCAATGATCCATTTCAGTTGGCCGTCGGTGTAATCCTGCACGTCTTTGACTGAGAGATCAGCCACTGGCGGATCCATCTTGCTGGCAAAAGGAACCCCCGTATTCTGTCCGTCCAGTCCATGGCAGATTTGGCAATGATGCTGGAAGTGTTCGCCGCCTTCCTTCGCAGCGTCTGGTGTATAGGCAATTGGATTCTTTACGTCTTTGCCGCCGATCGTCACTTCATGCTTGACTTCATTCGTTACGGCGCTTTCGGTCTTGCTGGGCGTACCGGCCTTGCAGCCACACATCGCAACAATGGCAAGAGCGGCTAGTGCGTGGGAAAACTTCATTGTCTTCTCCTTTTGGTGCGCAACCATCTTAATGGCTTGGGTGTTCTTCGGGAAATGTAAGTCCTGAGGTGGGGAACACACCTCCTAACATTGAGTCTGTATTGGCTCAGGGGGTTACGCGGGGTTTGAAATATTTTTCTCGCGATGTTACCGTCGCCAGTTGCCCACATTCCGCCACAAGCTTGAATATTTTCCCGTCTGGCTGCTGGCCGCAGCCATCGGCGTGCTGCCGCGGCCAATGGCGCGAGGTCTTTGCCAGGGCATTGGAATTTTTATTTATGCGGTTCACCGGCGGCTGCGCAAGGTCGGCTTGCGCAACCTGGACCTGGCATTCCCTGAGAACACGCGAAAAGAAAAACTTCAGATCCTGCGCACACTCTTTAGGGGCCTGGGCCGTCAGTTGGCTGAATTTGCGTTGTTCCCCCGGTACCGCAAAGAAACCGTTTCAGAGATCGCTGTTTACGATGGCTTCCAGAACTTTGCCGAGGCCCGCGCGCGTGGCAAAGGCGTATTGTTCCTGACCGCGCATTTCGGTGGATGGGAAATTGGCTCATTCGTACATTCCCTCAATGGCAATCCCATGAATATTGTGGTGCGCCCGCTCGACAATCCTTACGTGGACGCGTTTGTGGACCGTTATCGCACGCTGCATGGCAATCGCACATTCGGCAAGCAGGATTTCGCCCGCGGTCTGCTCACCTCAATGAAACGCGGCGAAGTGGTGGGCATCCTGATGGACACGAATATGACGCCCCCGCAAGGGGCTTTTGTGGATTTCTTTGGCGTTCCCGCATGCACGGCTACGGGGGTTGCGCGCGTGGCATTGCATACCGGTGCTGCCGTGTTGCCGGCTTTTACCATCTGGGACAAAGAGCTGGGCAAATATAAAATTCGCTTCGATCCGGCTCTGCAGCTCACGAAGACCGGTGATGATGACGCCGACGCAATCGCCAATACGGCCCTTTTTACCAAGGTGATCGAGGGATATGCGCGCAAATATCCCGAGCAGTGGTTGTGGGTCCACAGGCGGTGGAAGACGCGCCCGCCCGGCGAGCCCTCCATCTATTAGCAAGTCCCAATGTAAAAAAGCGCACAGCCGAAGCCGTGCGCCCAGGGAAGAGAAGAAGTTGCCGCGTCCTCTTCAGTCTCCAATTGCCTGTGTTGCAGCTCCTTCAGGCTTGTCTTTTTCGAAGAAATCACTAAAGTCGCCAACAAAAGCCATGATTGCCACTACCATTGACCCGGCGAGACCAATAAAGAATACTGCCTCCAGAAAAACTATAAGAAAGTGCATCATGATTGCCTCCCGCTAATTCCACGGTAATCGGCAATCGCATTAAGAACTTATAAAGAGTGCGGAAAGAAATCGTGGTGAGAATGAAATTGCGGAGTTTTTTCTTGCTGCTTCTGGGCGGGTTTTGATAGGAGTGTTGAGCGCACCGTTAGTCCTTCTGTCACTCCCCGCCACGATGGATTCGGTTCCTAGTTTTCACTCCGGGTCAAACCGGTAGCCTATCCATGGCTCGGTCTTGATGTATCTGGGAGAGCGCGGATCCAGCTCCAGCTTTTTACGGATGTTGGCAATGAAAACGCGCAGATATTCCGGCTGCTCCGTGCTGTTGCTGCCCCAGATCGCCGTAAGAATGGCGCGATGGGTGAGGACTTTTCCGCGATTCGCGAGAAAGTATCGAATCATGTCGTACTCTTTGGGCGTAAGGTGCACAGCCTTGCCATTGACTTCAATCAAACGTTGCTGCGGATCGATCTTGAAATCCCCGGCTTCATAGGCGGCATCGGATTGTGGGGGAGCCGTCGAGCGGCGAAGTAAAGCTCGCACACGCGCTGTAAGTTCCGCCATGCCAAACGGCTTGGAAACATAGTCGTCCGCGCCAAGGTCAAACGCTTTTACTTTAGTTGGCTCATCTTCCTTGACTGAGAGCACCAGCACAGGCACTTCTGACAACTGGCGTATGCGTTCACATAGCTCCAACCCCGTGTACCCGGGCATAGAGAGATCTGTGATCACCAGGTCAGGGAGCCATGTACGGAAACTTTCCAGGCCGGCACGACCATCATTCGCGACGCGGACCTGATATCCGGCTGATTCCAGGCCGCGCAATAATACGCGGGTGATCTGGGCTTCGTCATCCACGACTAGAATTTTCTTGGGATCATCCGTCATGAGCGTTCACCGGACGTTTCTATGCGTGAAGATCCTGGAGCCACGGCGACATCGCCATTGTCTGGACCGTTGTTTTCCGATGTCGGGCCGGGCGGCACATCATGCAATGGAATCATGAACTGCACGCTCGTTCCCTTTCTTTCTGGACCATCTTCAATCCATATTTTGCCGCCGTGCGCCTGCACAATTCCTCTTGCGATGGCCAATCCCATGCCTAACCCAGGCTGCACTCCAGCACGGAAGAATTTATCAAATACCTTCCCGCGCAGTTCTGACGGTATGCCTGGACCTTCATCATCAACAGCGAAGCAGATGTTGTTTTCTTTCTGCCGCACAGAGACGGTGATCTTGGCGGAAGGGCCAGAATATTTAGCCGCATTTTCCAGCAGAGTGAAAATTACCTGTGAAATCAAGCGTGGATCGACCTTCGGCGAAGGCAAGCCGCTGGCAATGGCGACTTCCACTGGGTGACCTTCGAGCAATCCCGCGGCGCGGAGAAACGCATCTTCCACCATTTCTTCCGGCGCAACGTTTCTGCTGGCCAGCGTGACCTCGCCCGCCTGCAGTTTGGCCAGGTCCATCATGCCTTGAATGAAATGGTTCAGGCGGTCAGATTCCTCTTCAATCACTTCAAAAAGTTCGCGCTGCACTTCCGGCGATACCGACTCCGCGCGGATAGTGGAAATGGCCGCCTTGATTGAGGTCAACGGCGTGCGCAGGTCGTGCGTCACGGCATCGAGCAGCGCGGTCTTGAGCTGTTCGCTCTTGCGCAGAGCATCGGCTTCAGCAGCCTGAGCGGCGGCGCGCTCAAATTTGCCGCGTACATGCACCAGTTCTTTGCTCTGCTTCTCTGTCAGCAGCACACGCTTTTCCAGGCGCGACGAAAGTTGGCCCACCAGAACAGCGGTGGTGACAAAAACAATAAAACCCACCACGTCTTCCGGGCGCGTAATCAGGAACGAATAGTAGGGGCCAATAAAGAAAAAATTGAATGACAAACCGACTAGGATGGAGGCGTAGAGCGCGGGGCCACGGCCCTGCGTTACCGCCACCAGAATCACCGGAAGGACCAGGATCAGGGCAATGCTGGTTTGGCTCAGTTCCGGACGCAGCTTTTCCAGCACGGCGATGGGCAGCGCCACGGTAATGGTCGCAATAAGGTAACGGACGGGCCAGCGCCCGCTCCAGGAAATCACAACTTAATTGTAGGCCATTGCGGCAAAAAGCCGTTTCTAGCCTATGCAAGCCATTTTGGGTGTTCTTAAACCGCATAAAACCTGCGAAAATAGCTGTATGGCAATCGTGGTAATTGGCGGGCATTCTCGGAGCGTGGGAAAGACCAGTGTGGTTGCCGGTTTGATTGCCGCGCTTCCGGAGTTCAACTGGACCGCCTTAAAGATCACGCAGTTCGGTCATGGCATCTGCTCGGCCGATGGCAAACCCTGCGACTGCGATACGGGCGACGACCATTTCCGCGCCTTGAGTGACGAGAAAGACCTGAGCGGTGAAAGCGATACGTCGCGTTTTCTTGTGGCCGGCGCGAAGCGATCACTTTGGGTCCGCACGCGGCAAGGCCGTTTGGGCGAGGCCATGCCGGATATCAAGCGCAAAATTGCCGGCGCGGAGAACGTGATCATGGAATCCAACAGCGTGATGCGCTTTCTGCGTCCTGACTTGTACCTCACTGTACTCGACGCTGACACGGAAGACTTCAAGGATTCAGCGCGCGAGTTTCTTGAGAGCGCTGATGGCGTGATCCTGCACCAATCTGAATCCAGGGCGAATTGGAAGACGGTATCGGTGGACGCGCTGGCAGGGAAGCCAATCTTCAAAATTCAGCCGCCGCCGTATGTTACGGAAGAGATTGCGGCGTTTGTGCGCGAAAAATTGGTGGCAGGAAATACCGCCAAGAGCCACGCTGCCGAAGGAATCGCCGAACGGCTTTAGGCCGCAGCACCATTCGGTTCAATCAAAAGTAGCTATTTGGGCCCCGTAACGGGCGGCATGGGCTGTTCGCGACGCGGAGCCTCGGTTCTTTTTTGCGAACTGCCGTCGCCATCGGGCTCGCGGATGAAGCTGCTGGTTGCTGGTGGCGCGCCGCGTACACCCTTCTTGAGGTTTTTGAGGACATCGTCTTTATCAACAGTGTAGTCGCGCGAGAGACGGGTCAAGGCCAGCGTCACAATGTCAGAGTGGTGAATGTCTTCAGTTCCTGGAAGTCTTTTGATATCCAGCCAGATCTTGTGGACCAGATGGACGTCTTCCGTCTTCATGGTGGGCGTGTGCGGGCCAATACGGTAGCTTTCCACCGTGGAGTCGGCGCGCACCACCTGGAACACGAACTGCCGCTTGGGCTCCGGCATGGCTTCCCATGCCTGGCCCAGACGGAAAGCCTGTTCTTCTCCGGTCATCTTGCTGGAAACCCCGGACACTACGGCGGAAGATTCCAGCGCGTTGGCCGTCTGAACAATGGCAGACCAGACATCGCGGGCGGGAACGACCAGCAGAGATATGGTCTTGCCGTAGCTTTCGGCAATTGAGACGGCTTTTGTGAAGAGCGTCTGTTCATAGTCGCTGAAGATCTGCTCCATGGCCAGATCGCGATCAGCGCTGCCATAGCCTGTGAGGCGTGCCTCCATGACCAGGATGTCAGTCTCGCCGGTGTCGGTGTTTTCCAGCGTCCAGCGCAGATGATTCAGTGTGTTGTAGTCGCGCACCGTGACCAGCACGTTTCCAGGACTTACCTGCACCGCTTCCCGATCAATAGTTTCCTGGTGGAGCAGATGGAAATGCTCCTTCATCTGCTGTTCCACGTGAGCGAACTTGCGCTTATTGATCTTCTCAGAGACGGTAAAGATAAAGAAAAAAGCGAATGAAAACGCAAGACCCGCGACGGTGGCGACCTGCTTGGTGAACAGATTCACAATCGCGGTGGAGAGCAGGACCAGGTGAACGGACGCGAGCCCAATAGGAATTTCAACCTTCCCGCCACGCCACGGTATCTTGATATTTGGCGGCACACGCCATCCGCGTTCGCCCTTGTACTTGAACCGCAGCACCAGCATGGCCAGGCTGTTGAAGGTAAAGCTCCAGATCACGCCGAAAGCGTAAGCTTCACCCAGGACGTAAACGTTACCGCGACTGAGAAGAATCGTGAATAACTGCAGCCCAACAATCAGATTGATGATGCGATAACTGGTGCCAAACCTCCGGTGCGGACGCCGGAACCAGTCTGTAAGCACGCCGTCTTCAGAAACCCGGTTTAACACGCCATTGGAGCCGATGATAGAGGTGTTAATGGCGCCGGAAAGAATCAGAAAACCGACCACTACCACGAATACCCGAAATACTAGCTTCAAAATATGTGGCCCGACCATGTACATGGCCATGCCGGAAATCAGGTTGTCTTTGTAAAGGGGTACCCGGACTTCATCGGGAATAATCATCACGGCCAGCAGGGAACCGATGCCGGTAAAGACAAAGCTGAAGATCGCGATGATCAATGCTGCCCGCTTCAGGTTGCGCAGCTTGGGGCTGGCAATTTCGCGGTTCACCTGGGCCAGCGATTCCTCACCGCTCATAGCTAGTACAGAGTGGCCGAACGCTATCAGGATCCCAAAAAGGCCGACAGATTTTCCCAAATCAGTATTTTTTAAGAAGCCTAGCGCTTCAGCGCTGAAGTGAAGATTCTGCGGTATGGGCAGCGGAGGCAGAGATGCGCCATTATGGAAAACGGTATAAAAGGCCCAGACCATCAGGATGACGACCATCACCGTGGTGATCTGCATCACCCGGAGCGCTTTGTCGCTGGATTCTTCTATGCCCTTGATGTTTTCCCACCAGTAGTAACAGGTCACCAGCAGAGCGAATGCTGCAGCCGCATGGTTCACGTCGATCTGCGGCGTGCCATGGAACATCACGTGCATGGCTTTTGGCACCCAGCCATGCTGATCCGCGGTAGCAAACAGCTCATTGATAAGGCTGGCGATATATTGCCCGGCGGCGACGCCGGAAATTGGGCCGGTGAGTATGTAGTCAAACATCAGCGCGGAAACGCTGAATTTGGCGAAGGCCCCGCCCAGAGCTTCTTTCACCACACGATAGACGCCGCCGCGGGTGAACATGGAACAGCTTTCCACGTAGACCGAGCGCACCGCGAAGGCGAAGAGCATAACGCCCAGAATGAACCATGGAGCTGACTTGCCGACAGCCTGCTCCGCGATGCCACCGGCATAAAAAGCGGACGAGCCCAGGTCATTCAATACGATGGCAGCGGCCCGCCAGTAAGAAATGAACGTGAGCATGACCGAGGTCGCAACGACGATGCGGACCCGGTTCGAAAGTGGTGGGACAGCTCCTGAGCCTGCTGACATTTTGAAAAATAAACAATCGCCACAACGAATCAAAGCGCCTGCCGGCGCTTATTCGCTGGGCCGATCCAAGTTCCTTAAGTCACCCGATTCGACGCCTAATCTTTAATCTTCTTCCAGCATGCTCTGGGCCGTTTTTATAGCCGTGACAATGATTACCGGCACAGCGCCGATCAGTCCCGCAAAAAACAGGTACTTGAAGACCGGCAAAATGTAGTGCACCAGGAAGCTCACTCTAGGCATTGTAGTCCTGTGGGTTCGAGGAATCAAAGTACGTCCCTCAGTTTGCTAAAATCTGCTCAGTGCGGAACATTCCTTCCAGAGCCTGGATACTCGCGTTGGTTTCAAGCGCGCTGCAGATCCTCGTTTTTCCCAACATAAATCTTTATTTCCTATGCTGGATTGCCATGGCGCCGCTGCTTTATGCGCTGCTGCGAGGCCGCGGCGGCGAGGGCGAGCTGTTCGATTCTGAAGGAAGGTCTCTGCGTCCGTTCACCGTGTGGCAGGGTTTTTTGATCGGCTGGGCCAGCGGCATTGTCTGGTACGCGGGAACGTGTTACTGGATATATCCCGTAATGCACGTTTATGGGCGGCTGCCCGGCGTTGCAGCCACGCTGATCACCATTGCGTTCTGTATTTACATGGGGCTGCACCACGGAGCTTTTGCTGCGCTGGTAGTGATGATGGCGAGGAGATCGACGACAGGGAACCGCCGTCCCTTGCTGCTTGCGCCCGTCTTCTGGACAGCGATCGAGCTTTTTCGCGATCGAGTGATTGGCGATCCATGGAACCCGCTGGGCGGTGCGCAAATTGACAATATCCCTTTTGCGCGGATGTCGCAGGTGGCCGGCGTTTACGGCCTGTCATTTGCGGTGATGCTGGTGAATTGCGCCCTGGTGGCTGCAATACTGCTTCGCGGGCAGCGCCGCAAGAACCTGCTGGTTGCGACAGTGGCGGCAGCAATCGCACTGCAAATAGGAATTTTTGCCAAGCCGGATCCTTTTAGGGCAACGCATCAAGCCGTACTGATGCAGGAAAATGTTCCGTTGCTGGACCAGAAAGATTGGACTCCGAGATACTTTGACCAGACGATTTCCGAGCTGGTGAAGCAAAGCGTGGAGGCGGCGCCCAAGGACAATAGTCCCGGGCTGATTGTCTGGCCGGAATCGCCTGCTCCGTTCTTCATCGACGATCCGCGTGTGCAACAATGGCTGGTCGCAATGGCGCAGGACAAAAATTCATACCTGGTGATCGGTACTGTGGGTGAAACTCATGAATCCGGCGGCAGGCAGCAGCTTTTAAACTCCGCGCTGGTGATGGATCCCCATGGGAACATGGTGGGCCAATATGACAAGATCCATCTGGTGCCGTTTGGTGAATACGTGCCGTTTCAAAGTCTGCTCTTCTTTGCCAACAAGCTCACGCGTGAGGTGGGCGACTTTGCCCGCGGCAGCCAGCGCAAGGTATTCGATCTAGGCGGCGTTCATGCGGGAGTTTTCATCTGTTATGAATCGGTTTTTCCCGATGAAGTCCGCGAGTTTACCGCGAACGGCGCGCAGGTACTCATCAATATTTCCGACGACCTCTGGTACGGAGAAACCGGCGCACCGGCGCAGCATCTGCAAATGGCAAGAATGCGCGCGGTGGAGAACCATCGCTGGATGCTGGTGGCTACCAACAACGGCACCACGGCCTCTATTGATCCGCTGGGCCGGGTGGTGAAGCACTCACCGCGCAACGTGCGCACCGCGCTGGTCGCGCCTTTTTCTCCGGAAACGGAAGTTACTTTTTACAGCCGCTATGGCGACGTGTTTGCCTGGGCTTGTGTGGTAATCTCATTATTAGCGGTGTTTGTGCGCTGGCGCTACCGCGCTGCCACCATGATTGAAGCCCGCCCCGCATAAAAGTTATGGTCGAAGAATTAGAACGCGAATACACCGCCGTGCGCGATAAAGTGCGCGATCTGCGGAGCTATCTTTGACGCCCCTTCACTCCGCCAACAATTAGCTGAGATCGAAAAGAAAGTCGGCGATCCCAATGTGTGGGCCGATCAGGAAAAGTCGCAGGTGCTGATGCGCCAGCGCCGGCGTCTGGAAGAATCGCTGGCCATGGATGCCGATCTGGGCCGCCGCGTAGAGGACATTCAAGCTTACTTTGACCTGGCCCGCGAAGGCGAAGCCGTGGTGGAAGAGCTGCGCAAGGAAATCGACCAGCTGCGCGAAGTGGCCGACAAGCTTGAAACACAAACGCTGATGTCCGGCGAGCATGACATGCGCAACGCCATTGTCACGATCCATCCCGGGGCCGGAGGGACGGAATCACAGGACTGGGCGGAAATGCTTTTGCGGCTTTATCTGCGCTGGGCAGAGCGCCAGGGCTTTAGCACCGAAGTAAACGAATATCAGCCCGCGGAAGAAGCCGGCATCAAGTCAGCGACGTTTACCGTGACCGGCGACTATGCCTATGGGCAGTTGCTGAGCGAAATCGGTGTGCACCGGCTGGTGCGCATTTCGCCATTTGATCAGGCCAAGCGCCGGCATACATCTTTTGCCAGCGTATTTGTCTCGCCGGAAATCGATGACTCCATCCAGGTGGACATCAAGCCGGAAGACCTGCGGATTGATACTTATCGATCAGGCGGCAAGGGCGGCCAGCACGTGAACACCACGGATTCCGCGGTGCGCATTACGCACATCCCGACAAACATTGTGGTGGCGTGCCAGAACGAGCGATCGCAGCATAAGAACCGCGAGCGTGCCATGAAGATGTTGCGGTCCAAGCTCTATGAATATGAGCTGGAGAAAAAGCGCGCCATCAGCAAGAAGCTGGAAGATTCCAAGCTGGACATTGATTTTGGCTCTCAGATACGCTCATATGTATTGCATCCGTACAGATTGATCAAGGACCATCGCACCAAGATGGAAGTAGGCGATGTGGACCGCGTGCTGGATGGCGACTTGAAACCGTTTATCCGGGCATTTCTTGTGGCGAGGAGAGATGGAACCAGCAGTACTTAGTATTTGGTAGTCAGCCGCAAGCTCGCTATTGTGTTGCCATTCAGGATCGGCATGGATCAGTCAGGCAAAGCTAAATACCAAGTACTAACTACTAGATACTGCCTATGGCCCCTATTCTTGAACTGATAAAAAAGAATGCAGTGCCTGTGAACGTGATGCGCTCTGCCGCCCGGGGCGCTCTGCCGCTGTCCGCCGATGAGACACTGGAAGTGCTCGTCTACATGGCGCAACATCCGCTGTTTGGGCAAGACGCCCGTATGACGCTGGCCGGATGGGACGCGCAGTCGGCGCTGGAAGTACTGAACAAAGATACGGCCACGCCGGAAGTCCTTCTGTATTACTGGCAGCCGGAAAACCGCCGCCCGGTGCTGATGCCGACGCTCATCGAAAATCCAGCGATCCCAGAAAATCTGTTGATGGAACTTGCCGACACCGCTTCCCGCGAGACGGTAAAGATGCTGCTGGCCAGCGCCCGTGCGCGAAGCATGCCCGGCGTGGTTGAGGCGCTACTGGGAAATGCGAATGTGACCCCGGAGGAAGCGCAGGAATTGCAGGGGGGTAGCCCTGAACCAGAGGCCGTTCCGCAGCAGACGGAACAAACACTGGAAGAATTTGAAGTTGTTCCGGACCCGGAATCCGCAGCTGCATTAGAGGCATTTCAGCGGGAACATGCCGCCGCAATTGCCTCGGAAGAAGACAAGCCTTTTGAACTGGTGAAGGATGAAGACCCTGCGGCAGAGGTCGTAACGACAGAGGCGGCGAGTGTTGGGGAGGAGGTAGGAGAGTCGGCAACCGCTGTCGCTTCAACAGGTGCTCAGGCGGGCGCGGTGCAAGGCGCTGTCGCGCGAGGCATTGCTCCAGAAAATATTGACGATTTTGATGCTGCTGAGCAGAAAAAACTCACAGTGTTGCAGCGGATTTCAAAGTTAAACGTAGGCCAGCGGATCAAGATGGGATTTATTGGCGGAAAAGAAGAGCGGGCGCTGCTGATTCGGGACACGGCGCGGCTTGTACAGAATGCGGTGCTGTCATCGCCCAAGCTGACGGACGCTGAAGCGGAGTCATTTGCGGGATCGAAAAACCTGCAGGAGAACGTTTTTCGCGAGATTGCGCGCCAGCGGCGCTTCCTGAAGCTTTATCCCGTAGTGCGCAATTTGGCCAATAATCCACGATGCCCATTGGATATTTCACTCACTCTGGTCAAGACACTTCACGTTTATGACCTGAAGAGCCTGCGCCATAACAAGAATGTTCCGGACACCATTCGCAAAGTGGCGGCTAAACTGTACACGGAGAAGGCGTCGCGAGGCGGAGCGAAAAAAGAGTAGCCGCCGCGCTATTGCGTATGTGATGGCCGTCAATGACAAACCTTTAGGCCGATGGCACGCTTCTGAATAGAATGCTGCTTTCCCGGAGAACGTACCTGTGGACACCATGAAAACAACCGCGACCGACGAGATTGGCGAACTACTCAAACGCACCAAGACGATTGCCGTGGTGGGACTTTCAGATAGCCCACTACGCCCGAGCTATGGCGTGAGTGCCTATATGCAGAGCCATGGCTACAAAATTATTCCGGTCAATCCATCCATCAAGGGCTCTCTGGGTGAAAAGGCGGTTGGCTCTCTCGCCGAGATCGAAGAGAAGATCGATATGGTGGACGTGTTTCGGCGGTCTGAGTACGTGCCCGATCTGGTGGATGAGGCGATCCGGCTGAAGGTTCCGGCGATCTGGCTGCAGGAGGACGTTATCCATGAAGAGGCGGCTGAGAAAGCGCGCAAGGCGGGAATTTTCGTGGTGATGGATAAGTGCATTTTGAAGGAGCACAAGAGAAGGTTTAGTTAGATCGATCGAGAACGAACCTCGCCAAAAAAGGCATCGGGATTGCACCGATGCCTTTGTTTATCTGCTGAAGTAATTTCGGTTTGTGCCGTCATAGCGACTGGAAGTCAGACAGCATTTCTTGAAATTTTCGTCCTGAGCCGCATGGGCAAAGGTCGTTTCTTCCAAGCTTTTCTCGTAGCTCTTTCATGCCGCCACGGAGCGCTCTGAAAGCCGCGTTTTACGTTGGTTTCAGAAGCGAAAGCCACGGCGGCGCTTGCTGCTACGGACGAACATTGGCTGATCTTCAAATTGGGATTTCACGGTAACTCTCCTTTGCTTGTGAATTGGCGCCCGCCACATCACGCAAAGGACTGGACAAGTATAACCCGGGAATTTTCACAGCCGAGAATGGCTGTGCCGCACAATTTTGCTTTCTGGAAGCTATTTAAAATTGTCCTCTTCCTCTTTTCTTCTGAGTTTTGAGGGTTTTGGTTTTGTCTCATCCGCCCGATGCAGTTCTTCTTTTCTCTGCTTGATCTCTTCCATCCGTTGCGCCAACAGTTTTTCCCGGCCTTCTGAGGTCGGGTGATAGTATTCGCGGCCGCGAAGGTTATCCGGCATGCACTCCATGTCGGCGACTTTTTCGTCGAGATCGTGCGCGTACTGGTAGCCCTTGCCGTAGCCGACCTGCTTCATGAGTTTTGTAACGGCGTTGCGGATGTGCAGCGGAACGGGCTCAGCGGCTGTCTTTTCTACGTCTTCCATGACCGCGCCATAGGCGGTGTAAAGCGCATTCGATTTCGGCGCCAGCGCAAGATAGACCACAGCTTGCGCCAGGGCCAAACCACCTTCCGGCATGCCAAGGAAATCGATAGCGTCTTTGGCTGAGAGGCATAGGTTCAGCGCTTCCGGGGCGGCCAGGCCGATATCTTCAGAAGCCATGCGCACTACGCGGCGCGCGATGTACAGAGGGTCCTCGCCGGACTCAAGCATGCGGACGAGCCAGTAGAGAGATGCGTCGGCGTCGCTGTTGCGGACAGACTTGTGCAGCGCGGATATCAGGTTGTAATGCTCTTCGCCTGATTTGTCATAAAGCAGGACGCGCTTCTGGAGCGTGTCTTTGATGATCTGTTCTGTGATCTCGCCGGTATCTCCGGCGGTGGAAGCGGCAACTTCAAGCACGTTATAAGCGGAGCGGGCATCACCGCTGGTGTAAGCCGCAATTTGTTGCAGGACTTCGTCGGCTGCGCGCAAATTCATTTTTCCCAGGCCACGTTCCTGGTCTTCCAAAGCGCGGCGGAGTAAGACGACAATCTGCTCTTCAGTGAGCTGGTTCAGGATGTAAACGCGGCAGCGCGAGAGTAGAGCGCCGTTGATCTCGAATGACGGATTTTCCGTGGTTGCGCCGATCAGCCGAATGTTGCCGCGTTCAACATGAGGCAGAAAAGCGTCTTGTTGGGCGCGATTAAAGCGATGGATTTCGTCGATGAAGAGGATGGTTCGCGTGCCGTAAGCGCGAGCCTTTTCCGCGTCGGCCATCACCTGCTTGATTTCCTTGATCCCGGAGAGCACGGCGGAAAACTCGATGAACTCCGCTTTGGTTACATGCGCGATGATCTGTGCCAGTGTGGTCTTGCCCGTTCCGGGCGGCCCCCAGAAGATGATGGAGCCGGGATCGTCACGTTCAATCTGGAGGCGCAACGGCTTGCCGGGGCCAACGATGTGCTCCTGGCCGACAAACTCATCCAGCGTTCGCGGGCGCATGCGGTCAGCAAGAGGACGCGCGCCCTTGCCTTGCTGGTCGGGAAGTGACTGGAACAAAGACATCAGAAAAACCTTACCACTGATGACACTGATTGCACTGATTTACACGGATCGAACACCAAAATAAGTGGTTACCGCAGATTCGCGCGGATCAACGCGGATCATCTAGATGATTTCAAATTGGCTAATTCCTTGTCTAACAGAGCTTTTGTCGATTCGTTGAGTTCTGTGGCTTGCTCAAGCGTCTCCACAGTGCCGATTTCAAGCTGTATGTACCGGCAGGTGTATCGATCGGGATTGTTCGCGGCTTCCGCGGGCCGAAAGCAAAGAATGTACTCGGTTTTAGTTCTGTTCAAGAACATCTCAGCCAAGAAACAAGCATGTTGTTTTCTTGCGTACTGATCGATCAGCTCAAAGGATCGTTTCGGTGTCATCTAAATCCGCGTTCATCTGCGGTAAGTTTCTGCCTTTGCCGAGCCGCTTCGTACAACAAGATAGATGCAGCGATTCCTGCATTCAGCGACTCAACGCGCGGCGAATGTGGGATCGTTACTAACTCGTCGGCCAACGACAAAATCTCTTGCGGCACGCCTGCGCCTTCATTCCCAACTACGATCATTGCTGCGCCGGTGAAGTCAGCTTCATGCAGAGGCTTGCCTTTATGCGACGAAGTAGCCAGAACGCGCACGCCGCGCTGCTTCAGGGCAGTGATGCTTTCGCCCAGTTTCACACGCAAGAGCGGTTCTCTGAATAACGACCCAGCGGAGCCGCGCACGACTTTGGAGTTGAATAGGCTGACGGTTTTTTCTCCCAGCAGAACTGCGCGCGCGCCAAACGCCTCGGCGGAGCGAATGATTGTCCCAAGATTTCCCGGATCTTGAATGCCGGCAACGCCGACGAGCAAGGAATCGGACGCTGACTCCAGCAGATCTTCAAACTTATGCGGCCGGAGTTTGACCAGAGCGGCCACGCCTTGCGGCGATTCAGTACTAACGGCGTTCACAAAGACTTCGTCGGGCAGCAGCAGGACTTCAACTTGGCTGCCGATTTGCGGCAGCAGGCGCGTGGCATGGCCCGAGCCGGCCTCGCTGAAGAACACAGCCTGAAAGCGCAGACCACTGCGGATGGCTTCTTCAAGCATGCGCAGGCCTTCAACGGCCAGATAGCCTTCTGCAGTGGGCTCGCCCTGGCTAAGCGCTTTGCGCAGGTCTTTGACCAGAGCGTTCTGGCGGCTGGAAACGCGGCGAAGGCGGGAATCGGCTTCATGTATCATCATCCCCGATCATAATCCACCTGACTGTATGTAACGTAAGATGCCACGAAAAGACAGCCTGCGCGCTCATGTAATCAAGGCAACGCTGATTGCGTTTGCATGCTTTGCCGCTTTCATCTTGAGCGAATTTGCTCAGTCTCCTGTTACATTCCTGTATGCCTTGCTCCTCCCGGTTTACTGGCTCGTGTTGTGTGGGATTGCGATTTATCGCTTCCGCTGGCGTGGCTTGTGGGCACTTTTGGGTACGCCGCTGGCGCTGGCGTTGCCTTATGAAATTTTGCACCATCTGATTGCCTGCCACCGCGGTCCATGTATGTAGCCAGAGAGGTCTAGGTTTTTCCCTGTAGCTGGTTTATTCTTAGTCGTTTGTCAGGGCGACGGGCGGCAATTTAACGGACGCAACCGTCACACAATTGTTCGAGCATACTCAGTTGGGGGATTCAGTATTGTCTGCGGAAATTCTAAAAATCAATCCTGATACGCCGGACGCGCGTCTGGTTTCTTATGTGGCTGACCGCATCAAGCAAGGCCAGGTCGTTGGAATGCCCACGGACACATTTTATGGGCTGGCCGCTGATCCATTTAACCTCCGCGCGGTTGACTTGATCTATGACGTAAAGACCCGCAGCCGTCACAAGCCGCTTTCACTGCTGATTGAAAGCGTGGAGCAGGCGGAATACCTGGCGCGTCCGCTGCCGGACGTGTTCTATGAAATCACGCGCAAATACTGGCCCGGCCCGCTGACGATCATCGTGAAAGCGTCATCGCGGCTGCCGCTGAAGGTTACGGCGAATACAGGCAACGTCGCGCTGCGCGTGCCCGCTTCGCGCATTGCGGTGGAAGTAATTCGCACGGCCGGCGTGCCTATTACGGCGACCTCCGCCAACATCAGTGGAGCCAGCGAATGCACCACCGCGGAAGGAGTGCGTCAGCAGCTGGGCAAAAGCATTAGCTTGATTGTGGACGGCGGCACGAGCCCGCGCGAGGTGGCTTCTACCATCATCAACATGAGCGATCCCGGGCACATTACCGTCCTGCGGCAAGGTGCGATTCCTGAAAGCGATCTGGCTGAGTTCCTCCGGTTTGGCTGAGGCTAATCCGCATGGCGACCAAGCGTTGGAAGAAATGGCTGTTGTGGCTTCTGGTGCTGCCGGTCTGCTATGCAGCGGTGATCTACTGGCGGATTGTGGACCAATCTGGCCACGACGAATCGCGCACGGCTGACGCTATCGTTGTTTTTGGCGCTGCTGAATATGACGGCCGCCCTTCACCGGTGTATAAAGCGCGCCTTGACCGCGCCGCACAGCTTTTCCATCATGGGCTGGCGCCAATCGTGATCACGACCGGCGGCTCCGGCGGCGATCCCCGCTACAGTGAGGGCGTGGTAGGACGCGAGTATCTGAAGACCCTGGGCATTCCCGATAGCCAGCTCATCGCGGAAACCCAGAGCGACGATACCGCTGAATCGGCTCGGCGCGTCAGCACCATTATGTATGTCAACAGCATGCATTCATGCCTGGCCGTGAGCGATGGCTATCACATTTTCCGCATCAAGCAGATGCTGGCGCGGGAAGGCGTGACTGCTTATGGCGCGCCGCGGCCCAATTCCAGACCGCTTAACTTTTGGAAACGGCAGGAATCGGCATGGCATGAGATTGGGAGTTATACGCTTTGGCTGTTTCATTTGACGTAGACGTCAAAGGCGGTGAAAAGATTGCTTGCGAGCGTAGAACTCGATGAAAACAAAAGTTATACTTGACTGAATGAATGTTCATTCAGTAAACTTAAAGGTGCTTGCAATTGACGAGATACGGCCTGCGTCTCCCTAGTACTGCTGGTCTGCCACTATCACTGGTTGGTGCTGGAAAACTGTTATGATTCTGAACGTCTCACGACTCGTCTTCTCGCCCGCGCCACCCAACTTCCAGGAGATGCCCAGATGAGTAATGTTGCAGTTCCCGCGGCACCGCAGTCCCGCAGCTCAAACGGAGCGCAAACCAGCCAGAATCCTCAAGGCCAAAAGACCGGGCACCAGCGGATCAATAAAGTTGCCGTGCTCGGCGCCGGGACCATGGGTGCGCGCATTGCGGCGCACTTTGCCAATGCCGGCGTGCCCTGCGTGCTGCTGGATATTGTGACGCCGGACGCAGCACAGAGCACGGACAAAGCTGCGCGCCGAAAGCTGGTTGCAGGCGGACTGGAAGCGGCGGTCAAATCCAAGCCCGCGGCATTCTTTGAAAAAGGGCTGGAGCGGCTCATCACTATCGGCACGTTTGACGACGACATAAAGCTGCTGGCCGATGCGGACTGGATCATTGAAGCGGTGGCCGAGAACCTGGAGATCAAGCGCGGGTTGCTTCGCAAGGTTGAAGGCATTCGCAAACCCGGAAGCATTGTTACTACCAACACCAGCGGGCTCCCAGTGGCCAGCATTGCGGAAGGATTCGTCCCGGATTTCCGCCGCCACTGGTTTGGCACGCACTTCTTCAATCCGCCGCGCTATATGCGCCTGCTGGAAATTATTCCCACGCCGGAAACCGACCCGGCGGCGATTGAGACCGTGGCGCATTTCTGTGACGTGCGCATGGGCAAGGGAATTGTCACGGCCAAGGACACGCCCAACTTTATCGCCAACCGCATCGGCACATTTGCCGGGTTGAATGTCTTCCGCATTATGCAGGAGATGGACCTGACCATTGAAGAGGTGGACGCGCTGACTTCAAGCGGCGGCTGGAGCAAAGCGCCTACGTTCCGCACTATCGATCTTGTCGGCCTTGACGTGCTGGGCAGCGTGGTCACCAACTTCAGCAAAAATGTTCAGGACGAGCGCTCTGACCTGAAGCTGCCGGATTTCTTTAAGCAGATGCTGGAGAAGAAGCTGCTGGGCGACAAGGTGAAGTCCGGTTTCTATAAGAAGATCAAAGGCCCACAGGGAGAAGAACGCCAGGCCATTGACTGGAAGACGCTTGAGTACCATCCCGTGCAGAAGGCGAAATTTCCCGCGCTGGAGCTGGCAAAAAACATTGAAGACATGGGCGAGCGGCTGCGCACGATTCTTGCCGGCGATCCTCGTGACAAAGCTACCCAGTTTATCTGGACCACGCTGAGCGATCTGTGGACATACTCGGCCAATCGCATTCCTGAAATTGCTGACACCGTGGTCGAGATCGACCAGGCGATGCGCATGGGGTTTAACTGGGAAGTCGGACCGTTTGAGGTCTGGGACCTGGCCGGCGTGGAGCCGACTGTCGCGCGCATGAAGAAGGAAGGCAAGCCGAGTGCGGCCAATGCGGAGAAACTTTTAGCCGCGGGCGCGAAGACCTGGTACAAAGACGATCCCTCATCGCCCAGCGGCCGCGCTTACTTTGATCTGCGCACAGGCACGTATCAGCCAGTGAAAGTGGCTGAAGGCGTATGGTCTGTCTCGACCGCAAAGAAATCGAACGGTGTGGTCAAGAAGAATGCCGGCGCATCGCTCATTGATTTAGGCGACGGTGTGGGCTGCATTGAATTTCATTCCAAGATGAACGCTTTGGGCGGCGATATTGTCCAGATGGTCACCCAGTCACTCAAGACCGGCGGCATTGGCGACCAGTTTGAAGAGTTTGTGATCACCGGCGACTCGGCGAACTTTTCCGTGGGCGCCAACCTGATGATGCTGATGCTGGCCGTGCAGGAAGAAGAGTGGGACGAAGTTGACATGGCCATCAAGCAGTTCCAGGGCATGACGCAGGCCATCAAGTTCTGCTCGCGCCCCGTGGTCACGGCGTCTTTTGGCATGACGCTCGGCGGCGGCTGCGAGATCAACCTGCATTCCGCAGCGCGCCAGCCACATTCTGAACTTTATATGGGACTGGTGGAAGTTGGCGTAGGTCTGCTGCCCGGAGGCGGCGGCTGCAAAGAGATGCTGCTGCGCGCGCTGGACAATGCGAAGGCCGTTCGGCCCGATGGTCGCGGTGAGTCAGTGGAAGTAATGGAAGGCATGAAGCGAATATTTGAGACCATTGCCATGGCGAAGGTCTCAACTTCCGCGTATGAAGCACGCGGTCTTGGCTTCCTTTCTGATGGCGATGTAATTTCGATGAACCGTGAGCGCATCCTGGCGGACGCAAAAGATCGCGCGCTGGAGCTGGCCCGCGCCGGATATCGACCACCGGTGCCGCGCATGGACATCCCTGCGCCGGGAGAAAACGCGCTTGCGACGTTGCGCCTGGGAATCCATCTAATGAAGCAGGCGGAATACATCAGTGATCACGATGTAAAGGTGGCGACCAAAGTGGCCGAGGTAATCTGCGGCGGCAACGTGACGCCGGGAACGCCGGTGAGCGAGCAGTACATTCTCGATCTGGAGCGCGAAGGGTTCAAGTCGCTCTGTGGCGAGAAGAAGACACAGGAACGCATACAGTTCACGCTGAAGACCGGCAAGCCGCTGAGGAACTAGTGAAAAAACGCGGACTCGTCATCCTAGGCGTAATCGTGTTGCTGGGAGCATGGCTGATGGTGGTGGGCTATGAGTTCCTGCAAAAAGAAAATGCGCGTTTTCAAAAGAACGTGAAGGTGGCCAAGGAAGAGCAGCAACGTTGTGTGGCGCGGAACTCGAAGTACAGGAACTACGACCAGTTTCGCACCAGCATCCGGTTGCCCTATGCGAGCGATTTACCTGCTGAGCGATGGATGCATCAATACGATACGCTGCGTGCGGGCATGAGCGAATCAGAAGTTGAGATCATTCTGGGCGCGCCGGATTACGCGCGGTGTGATGTAAGCAAGCAGGGCGATAAGTTTGTGGGATCAACGTGGGTGTATGCAGTGTCAGTGCCGAAGGATGTGGCGAGCGATAGCGAAAACAGCGTGTTGCAGATTGTCTTTGGCCCAGATGCCAGGCTAACTGACAAGAACGCGATGAACATGCAGGCCAAAGCGAGTCCGACGCCGAGTTCGGTAACAACGCCGGCTCCATCGGTGCCGGCATCGGCTGCGACTCCGCCGCAGGATGCAACTTCATCTCCGACTGCGACGCCGCAGCCGACGCCGAACGTGAATGCAACACCGGTGGCGGCTCCGAGCGCGACGCCAGCAGCCACGCCGCAACAGGTACCATCTCCGACAGAGACGCCGAGTCAGACGCCGCAATGAGGATCGTGCGCAGGCGAGGGCGCCTGCGGTCCACAGTTGTTTTGAAAAGAAATTGTTTGGAAAGGTATAAAGGATTGCCGAACGGATTCTACGGAAGACCGGATGAATGGGACGCGCTAGAAGCTCCGTTGCTGCGAATTGATCCGTTGTTTGTCAGTTTCTCTGAAGAGTGGCATATGAAGTTGTCCAAGAATTATCACAATTGGCCGGAGAGATCGATGGAGTGGTATCAAGGTTCAATTCGGAAATTGATTCAGATTTTCTTGGAGAGCGAGAAATACCCTACTTACACGCTGTGGGTTTGTGCCTCAGAGGATCGAGACGGCAGAAGGTACTGGAAGCACAAGACCCTCAAGAAGGCAGTCGAGTTCAAAGAAATTGAAGCGAATTTAAGTCATCTTCTGAATGAAGCCAAGTCGCATTTGAACGGTTGGTCCTCTGACGAACTTGGCTTTGCAACCACGTTAGGAGTTCATAATGCGTGAAGTCGTAATAGCAAGTTCGGTTCGTACCCCTGTAGGAAAATCAGGAAAAGGCACCTTGCGCGCCACGCGCCCGGACGATCTGGCCGCTGTCGCAATCAAGGGAGCGCTGGATCGTATCCCGCAGCTCGACAAAAAAGAAATCGAAGACGTGATCATTGGCTGCGCTACGCCGGAAGCGGAGCAGGGCATGAACGTGGCGCGCATCGCGTCACTCCGCGCGGGCTTGCCGGTGGAAGTCTCCGCCATGACCATCAATCGCTTCTGCTCGTCGGGATTGCAGGCGATTTCGCTGGCGGTGGATTCTGTGGCGTCGGGCCGCGCAGAAGTCGCCATCGGAGGCGGGACGGAATCAATGAGCATGATTCCCATGGGCGGGAACAAAGTCTCGATCAATCCGTGGCTGATGGACAACTATCCTGACAGCTATCTTTCCATGGGACTCACGGCGGAGCGGCTGGCCAAGAGATATGGCATTACGCGCCAGCAGGCCGACGAGTTCTCCCTGAACAGCCACAAGAAGGCCATCGCAGCGATTCAGGGCGGCAGGTTCGAAGATGAGATTGTGCCGGTGCCGGTGAGCTTTACCACGCCCAACGGTTCCAAGCCAAAGCGGATGGAGATTGTCTTTAAGGTCGATGAAGGCCCGAGAGCTGATTCGACCATAGAAGCTTTGGCGGCTTTGAAGCCGGCTTTCCATGCCCGGGGAAGCGTGACGGCAGGGAATTCATCGCAAACTTCTGACGGCGCGGCGGCAACTGTGGTAATGAGCAGTGACAAAGCCCGGCAACTCGGCATCAAACCTATGGCGCGATTTGTGGCGTTTGCCACGGCAGGCTATCTGCCGGAAGAAATGGGACTCGGGCCGGTGTATGCGATTCCCAAAGTCCTGAAGATGGCAGGGCTGAAGCTGGAAGATATCGACGTATTTGAGTTGAACGAAGCATTTGCCGCGCAGGCGCTCTCTGTGATCAAGGAAGCGGGGCTTGATATAAACAAGATCAATCCCAATGGCGGGGCGGTGGCGTTGGGACATCCCTTGGGATGCACCGGAGCCAAGCTCACGGCGACGATCTTGCGCGAACTGAAGCGACGCAATGGCAAGTACGGAATCGTGACCATGTGCATCGGCGGCGGCATGGGAGCGGCAGGGATATTCGAGAACATTGCATGAGTTCTTCACCACAGAGGGCACAGGGTCCTGAAGATCGGGTGATCGCCGTGATCGGGAGATCGGGTGATCTGAAAGCGGAAGTATTGAGTTCTAACCTAAGAGCCAAAGGCCAAGAGCTAATGGCTGGAAGCTAGCAGCTAGGAGCTATCTAAGGAGATTTATGGCTACAGTAGCAGTCCCAAACAAAATCAAACTGGCGGGCGGAAGTTTTCTTATCGACGAGCACGCAA
This sequence comes from Terriglobia bacterium, assembly GCA_020072645.1. NCBI lineage: Bacteria > Pseudomonadati > Acidobacteriota > Terriglobia > Terriglobia bacterium. Next base: position 65,974 of record JAIQGK010000009.1, on the reverse strand, counting down.
CTGACCAGGTTTTTACCCCTGAAGACCTGAGCGAAGAGCACCAGCAGATTGCGCAGACCACGCAGGACTTTGCCCGCAATGAGATCCTGCCCAACGCGGACAAGATTGAGCACAAGGAGTTCGCGGTCACGCGCGGGTTGATCCAGAAGGCGTGTGAAATCGGCATCGCCAACGTGGATATTCCAGAGCAGTACGGCGGATCGGACATGGACAAGATCGCGTCCGCGATCATCAATGAGCATATTTCCGTTTCCGGCAGCTTCAGCGTAGCGTTTGGCGGACACACCGGAATCGGCACGTTGCCGATTGTCTATTTCGGTACGCCGGAGCAGAAGGCGAAGTATCTGCCTAAGCTCGCGACGGGCGAATTGATTGCCGCGTATGCGCTGTCTGAATCCACGTCAGCTTCTGACGCGATGAACGCGCGCACGAAAGCCGTGCTATCGCCGGACGGAAAAGAATGGATCCTGAACGGCGAAAAGATGTGGATCACCAATGGCGGTTTTGCCGACGTGGTGATTATTTTTGCCAAGGTGGATGGCGAGAAGTTCTCGGCTTTCATTGTGGAGCGTGGCTTCCCGGGCTTCCAGTCGGGCGCGGAAGAAAAGAAGATGGGCATCCGCGGATCGTCGACAACGCCTATCATCCTGAACGATTGCCGCGTGCCCAAAGAAAACCTGCTGGGAGAGATTGGCAAGGGACATGTAATCGCTTTCAACACTCTTAATATCGGGCGCTACAAGCTGGGCGCGGGCGTGGTGGGCGGCGCGCGCAATGCGCTCAATAATTCCATTGGGTATGCCAAGCAGCGCAAGGCGTTCGGCAAGACGCTGGCGGATTTTGGGATCATCCAGGAAAAGCTGGCGAATATGGCCGCAGGAATTTACACGGGCGAATGCATGTCCTATCGCACGGTGGGGATGATTGATGCGGCGATGTCTGAGATCGACAAGAACTCGCCCGACGTTTACAAAGAAACGGCCAAGGGCATTGAAGAATATGCAGTCGAGTGCTCGATCCTGAAAGTGTTTGGCTCGGAGATGCTGGATTACGTTGTGGATGAGACTGTCCAGATTTATGGCGGCTATGGTTTTGTGGAAGAGTATCCGGCGGAGCGGGCGTATCGCGACTCGCGCGTGAACCGCATCTTTGAAGGCACCAACGAAATTAATCGCATGATCATCACCGGCTGGCTGCTAAAACGCGCCATGAAAGGCCAGTTGCCGCTCATGCCGGCAATCAAGAAGTTAACGGACGAAATCATGTCAGGCCCAAGTTCAGCGGAGCCGCTGGAAGGCCCGCTGGCTGCCGAGCGCACGCTGGTCAGCAACGCCAAGAAAGCCGCGCTGATGCTGGCCGGAGCGGCGGTGCAGAAATACATGGCGGCCATCGAACAGCAGCAGGAAATTCTTTCCGCGATTGCAGACATGGTGATTGAAGTCTTTGCCATGGATTCAGTGGTGCTGCGCACGCAGAAGCTGGTTGAGCGTCAGGGTGAAGCGAAGTGTGCTTTGGCTATCGCCATGGCCCAGGTCAGCCTGACACACTCCATGGATAAGCTTGAAGCAGCGGCGAAAAAAGTTGTCGCTGCGGTTTCAGAAGGCGACATGCTGCGCACACAGATGGTCATCCTGCGGCGGCTGTTCAAGCATGAGCCGTTCAATGTGATTGCCCTCACCCAGCAGATTGCAGCGCGGATGATTGAGGCAGGGAAGTACGTGCGGGCTTAAACAAAGAGCTTTAACCACAAAGGACACAAAGAAACACGAAGGTTTGTCACGCTGTGCAAAAAATCTTCGTGTTCCTTTGTGTCCTTTGTGGTTATCGGTTTCTGGTTTGTCCTTTGTGGTTTATTGTTTTTGTTATGAATACTGAATGCAATCGCATCGCTTATCAACTTGCCTCCACCATCAACGGGGAAGCGTGGTATGGAGACTCCGTACGCGAAATCCTGAACGGCGTTACCGCTGAGAAGGCTAAAGCCCGTCCCATTCCGAATGCACATTCAATCTGGGAGATCGTTGTCCATGTGAATGCATGGATCAAATTCTTTTCCGGCGCGATTCAGGGAACTCCGATCCCGGCCTGGTCGACAATGCCCAAAGAAATGGACTGGCCTCCGGTGAAGGACACGAACGAGCAAGCATGGAAGCAGGCCGTTACTACCTTTTTCGATGAGCATCTGGGGCTGATGGAAACCATCAAGAGTTTCGGTGATGAGCGTCTGGAAGCAACTGTCCCGGGCAGGACTTACAACTTCTACCGGCTTTTCCAGAGCGCGACGCAGCACGCGGTGTATCACTCGGGCCAGATCGTGCTGCTGAAGAAGATGGCCAAGTAATTCAGCCGCGAATTCACGCGAATGAACACGAATCAAAAAATTTGGCAATTGGTAAATGGGCAATTAAGTTCATTCGTGGCTTAACCGTTCTTGCTGAACACGGGGGCAGTCATTTCCTGCGGGGGATCACCTCCGGCAATCTGCTGGGCGACAATCATCTCTCGCGCGGCAGGACGCAGCGTCGGCAACTTTGATCCAAAGAAACCTGCTCCCACAATCGCTACAACACCGCCAAGTCCTACGGTCATCGGGGCACCTAGCGTGTGCGCAAGGCTGCCGGCGAGAAGAGAGCCCAAGGGAGCCATACCCATAAAAGTCATGGCGTAGACGGACATCACGCGTCCGCGCAGGCGATCGGGCACCATGCTCTGAATGAGCGTATTGGAGGAGGCCATCTGGATCATCATGCAGAAGCCGGCCGGGACCAGCAGAACCGCGGAAAGCCAAAGCGTCCGCGAAAAGGAAAACACCAGGAGGGCAAGGCCAAATCCGGCGCATGAAACTGCTACCCAGAGGCTCAGCCCCTTGAGACTCTTTCTCATGGCCAAGGTGAGTGCGCCGCAGAGCGCGCCGACTCCCGAGCAGCCCATGAGCAAACCCAGGGCCTGTGCGCCGCCATGGAGAATCTTATCGGCAAAGAGCGGCATGAGCACCGCGTAAGGCATGGCCGTAAAACTTACCAGTCCCAGCAGCATCATAAGAGCGCGAACCGGGCCGCTTTGCCCGACGAACTTGAAGCCTTCAATAATGTTTTCCAGCGGCGATCCTTCAATTGCCATCCGCGGACGGTCGATTGTCATCATCGCCAGGCCGGCGATGACGGCCAGAAAACTAACGCCATTGGCGAAGAAGCACCAGCCTTCACCGATGGCGGCAACTACGATTCCTGCGAGAGCTGGTCCGACTACGCGCGCGCCATTAAACATGGATGAATTAAGGGCTATGGCATTCACCAGATCGGCGCGCGAGACCATGTCTACTACAAAAGCCTGGCGGGCCGGCAGATCGACGGCATTGACCACGCCGGTAAGAGCTGCAAGGGTGACGACCTGCCAGATATGCACGCGATGGGAAAGCGTAAGCCAAGCCAGCATGAAGGTGAGCAGCATCATGGAGGATTGGGTACAGACCAGGATCTTGCGGCGGTCAACGCGGTCGGCCAGTGCGCCGCCTATAGGGGCCAGAAGGAAGACCGGGATCTGCGAGGCGAAGGCAACGGTACCCAGCAGCAGGGCCGAGCCGGTCAGGCGATAGACCAGCCATGCCTCGGCGACCTGGTCCATCCATGTGCCTATTAAGGATATGAGCTGGCCGGCAAAAAATAATTGATAGTTGCGATGGCGGAGGGCCCGCAGGGATTCAGGCCATTTGGAATTAAGGCTGCTGGCAGCGGTTTGAGAAGGATCGTCCGGCATCTCCCCATTAGATGCATTGCGACGGAAAAGCTATAACTTATTTGGAAATGCCTGATTAGCTCATCTTCAGCCCCATCATGCGTTGCCGAAATCAAGTTGATGGCTGAAGGCGAGAGTGACGAGTAAAGGAGTGTTAAGCAATGGACGGTTAAGCGAGCAGTCGAGAAAAGCCAATAAAAATCGTATGTTTGGCGGATTTGGCTATTTACAGGGGAATGCCTTACAGGATATCTTGAGTACACCCTCGCGAGTTGCTCGTATGTCTCCCACTTCCGGAATGAAGCGATCAACGCGCGGAATAAGCTGTCAACGTTTGTTTTTGCTTTTGCCCAACCCTCACTTCAGGAGATACACAAGATATGGTCAGGAAATCGATTTGTCTGAGCGCGCTGCTCGCGCTCGGCATGGTAGGAAGCTCGTTTGCCCAAAACCTTACAGATGCAGCCCAAGCCCAGGTAGGCACCAATCCGGATTCATCCGCTAGCGGAGCAGCCCAGGCAATCACACCGCAGTTGATTCACAGCGTGCCATCGGAACTGGTGGCCGACGATTCCACGAATGGTCCCAACGCAATTGCCGGCAATCCTGGCGGCGTCGCCAACGTTATCTCAGTACCGAACTTTACCCGGTCATTCACCGTCAACGGCGTGACATTCCCTTACACCATGGTTGGCAATGATCCGTCCCTTGGGCATATCACCACCATTCCCACCAAGATTGTGTCTGTGTCCCTGCAGTTGCTGAATGCGGACGGCACGGTTTTCGATACCGTGGATGCGACTCGATTTGTGCAGCCTGCGCTGAATTCTCCCAACTTCCAGAAATTCAAATATGAGCACGACGGCACCGCGGGAATCCCGGGCGAACCGACGCAGTTTTCCGATGCAGTTCAGCGCGCCGAGTTTGCCAGCTCCATGGACCCCAACTGGCACACCGAGCTGGCCCCGACAGTCGTTGACAACATTACCATTACGGTGCCGAAATTCGTGACCGTTCGCTTCCGTGGACAGAATGTCCAGGCGATCAATTACGTTTCCGGCATCGCCGCTGATGGCAACCGCTTTGTGCTGATGCTGAACCTGTTCTTCAACCAGCAGCTTGGCATCATCATGAACAATGAGATTGACGCCGGTAACTTTACCACTGACGCATTCAATCTTCCGCTGTTGCCCAACACTTTCCTGTACTCGTTTAATCCCAACAATCCCCAGCAGCGCGGAAGCTGCTGTGTGCTGGGTTTCCACACTTATTTCACTGATGGTGCAGTACCGGAACACCGCTGGACCACGCAGTTCGCAAGCTGGATTTCTCCCGGAATTTTCGGCGGCGGATTTAACGATGTGACCGCCATCAGCCACGAGATTGCTGAAACCTTTGATGATCCTTTCGTCAACAACATCACACCCCGTTGGCAGTTCCCGGGCGAGCCTGGCGCTTGCCAAGGTAACCTGGAAACCGGCGACCCAGTAGAAGTACTGGCGAATGCTACCTTCCCAGTAACCTTGAAAAACAAGGGCGTGGAAACCACCTACCATCCGCAGACTGAGGCTTTATTGCAATGGTTTGCAGAGACTGTACCTTCCGATGCTCTTCACGGTGCTTATAGCTACCCTGACCTCACAGCATTGACTGCACCTGCAACTCTTTGCCACTAGAAACCATTCTTCTTCTTCAATGGCACCGGGAAACCGGTGCCATTTTTTTATTGGGATACGAAAAGCGAACCGGCAAGGAAGCTTACTATCGCAACCTATTAGCTTAGTGATGTGGGACGAAATGCATGAAGTAATTTCTCTGTAAAAATTTGATTATTTCAGAAGCTTGGGATTGCAGAGCTGGCCAGAGTAGGCGTATTGTTTCAAGCGCTTCTGCAACTCTGAATTCCCCCTCTAGGAGAAGTGAAAAAATGAGACCCTCTCACCGCATTAGCATCCTTTTTCTGTTTTTAGCCTTCATGATCGCCTTCACTGCGGCTGGTTATGCGCAGTCAGCTGATAACGCAATCGCGCGCGCTGCCATTGCCAATGGCCAGGCGGGGCTTAGCAGCGATATTGGACCGGTCGACGTAAGTGCAGGTTACCCAGGGATGCTGAGCATCGGATCCAACGTAGTTCTAGACGCCAATACAGGCGCAGTCGTCAGCGGTTTGAGTGGAAACGCCGGCCTGAGCAACAAATCAGTGCCGATCGGCGGCGGCAATGACGATCACTTCGCCGCACCTGATAGACGCCCTAACCTGCCAACCATTGACGGTCTGAACACGATCGCCACCTTTGACGGTGCGTTTGTTGCCCAGGCAGGTCCCACCGCAGGCCGCGACTTCCGGTTCACCATGGTGGGCAACGATCCCAAACTCGGCGGCACGACTGTGTATCCGGCCAACATCGCCGAGACCGACCTGCAACTGCTTAATGCCGACGGCTCCGTTTTCAAGGTGGTCCCGTTCGCCCCGTTTGAAAAGGTGACGCTGGAATCTCCCAACTTCGAACCGCTCGACTATCGGTCAGGACGCAACATCGAGTTTGGTGACGCCGTTCATCGCGCCCAGTTTTTTAACGTGATGAAAAACAACTGGCACACGCTGCTCATCCCAAAGGTCTTGGATCGGGTGACCATTACGGTTCCATTCTTCGTGAATGTTCAACTAAGCGACGGCACGATTATTCAGGCTCGCTCGTATTTCACCGGTACCGCCGCCGACGGCAGCACCTTTGTGCTCATGCTGAGCCCACTCTTCAATTTTTTCTTTGACAACGAAGTGGTGAGCGAAATCAATCTGGGCAATTTCACCACCAACGGCATGAACATGACTTTGTTCCCGAACACGTTCCTGTTCAATCTGAACGTCAACAATCCCAACACCCCAGGCGGGTGTTGCGTTCTCGGCTTCCACACCTTCTTCCGGGATGGAGGATTCCCGCAAGACCGCTGGATTACCCAGTATGCAAGCTGGATCTCGCCCGGACTTTTCGGCGCCGGATTCGAGGACGTGACCGCGCTGAGCCATGAGCTGGCGGAATCATTCGGGAACCCATTCGTCAGCAACCCAGCGCCGAACTGGCAGTTCCCCGGCGTGCCGGCAACTGCGAAAGTCTGTCAGGCGAATCTTGAAGAAGGCGATCCGATTGAGGTTTTGGCCAATGCAACCATTCCTATAACCGTAAAGGAGAAAGATTTCACGTTCACCTATCACCCGCAGAACATTCCGTTGCTGCAATGGTTTGAGATGGGAACCACCTCCAGCGCCATCGATGGCGCATTCAGTTTCCCGGATGAAACCGTCCTGCCGCATTCCGCGTTGCCTTGCCCGCAGTAAACGGAGTTTGTTTTCTTACCGATGGCGTCGGTTTCTCCCGGCGCCATTTTCTTTGTGAGTTGCGGCTGGCTATCGGTGCAATGACCTAAGGAAATTTGCATCCCCAACAGCAGCCTGATAATCTAACTAAATGGTTAATTAATTCGGTTGGGGGTGCTCATTCTTTTGGGCGACAGCTTGGTACGTCAATCTGTGCACTGGCGGGAGACGCGCATCCCGTCCCGCACGACCGCATCTAAAATCCGATACCTCAAGCAGGTAAACATGCGGATGCAACGTGTCCTGGTAATTTTATTTACATTTCTAACTGCACTTTCTTGTGCTGCCCAGCTTCCGGGCGGAGCGACGCCGGCACCGTCTCAAGACCGCCAGACGCCTGTGGTGAATACCGCGCAGACGCCCGCTCTGGAGCAGTTCAGCGGCAGCGGCACGGTGGACAAACTGGTTCCCGGAACCATTCAATTGGGGCTGCTGGACGCAATTGATCGCGGGCTCAAGCACAATCTTGGTCTTCTGCTTTCCCAGCAGCAGACGGAACTGGCGCGAGCGCAATACCGCCGCCAGCTTAGCGCGTTGCTGCCGAATGTTTCCGGCGACGTGAGCGAGTCATTGAACCAGATCAACCTGGCGGCATTCGGCATTCCACTGCCGGCGGGATTGAAGTCGCCCGTGATTGGCCCGTTTGGACTTTTCGATGCCCATGCCACCATGAATGAAACGCTACTGGACTTCAACGCCATGAACAGAGTCCGCGCGGCTTCTGAAAACGAGCGGGCGGCAAAGTTCACGGTGCAGGATGCGCGCGAACTGGTGGTGCTGCTCGTGGGCAACCAATATCTGCTCACAGTGGCGAGCGCTGCCCGGCTCGACACGGCCAAAGCCCAGCTCAACACGGCGGAGACGATCTTCCAGCAGACCAAGGACCTGAAGAGCGCCGGTGTTGCGGCAGGCATTGATGTGTTGCGATCACAGGTGCAGATGCAGACGCAGCAACAGCGTGTGCTGGTGGCGCAGAACCAATTTGAACAGCAAAAGATGTCTCTGGCGCGAACCATTGGAATACCGGTGGCACAACAATTTCAACTGACGGATACGGTGCCTTACGCTCCGCTGGCTGCGATGAATCTGGATGAAGCGCTGGCGCATGCTTACCAGGTGCGTCCGGAATTTCGGGCGGCGGAGTCGCGCGTGCGATCGGCTGAGCTGGCGGTGAAAGCCGCCAAAGGCGAGGCGCTGCCGACCGTTGAACTGAATGGCCAGACAGGCTTTGTTGGTATAGCGCCGGGAAGCGCGGAGAACACATTTGCGATTTCCGCCGGTTTGCGCATTCCAATTTTTCAAGGCGGCAAAGTAAAGGCCGACGTTAACCAGGCGGCGACTTTGCTGCGGCAAGAGCGCCTGCAACTGGAAAACCTGCGTGCGCGAGTGGAATATGAAATCCGCTCGGCATTGCTGGACGTGAAGACATCTGAGGACCAAGTCGCGGTAACCAATCAGCAGATTGATCTTGCAGCCGAGCAGTTGAAAGAAGCGCAGGACCGCTACAAAGCCGGTGTTTCCGGAAGCCTTGAAGTAGTGCAGGCACAGGAAGCGGTTGCCGGTGCGAATGAAAACCATATTCAAGCCCTGTATCAGAACAATGTAGCCAAGCTCTCGCTGGTGCGCGCCCTGGGCGAGGCGGAGCAGCGGACGCGTGCATTCCTGGGAGGAAAATAAAGTGGCTGACCCGATTAAGATAGCGCCATACGAGGAAGAAGAAGTTGTGAAGGAGCCTGTCCGCAGGGAAGTGGATGTGCCGGAGAATAATGACGACCGGCGCTCCGGGAAAGAGCGCCGCTCGATCAGCGACACGCGCGCCGTGGGATTCTTCCGCGCGAATCCGCGGGCGAAGTGGATTATTGCCGCAGTGGTCGTTCTTCTTCTCATTGGCGGATTTTTCATCTGGCGTTATTACTCCGTGCGTGAATCGACGGACGACGCGCAGATTGACGGACACATTAATCCCATCAGCCCGCGCGTTACCGGCACGGTGCTGAACGTGCTGCATGACGATAACGAAGTTGTCCAGGCCGGAACGCTGCTGGTGGAACTTGATCCCAAGGATTACCAGGTTGCCGTGGACCGCGCGCGCGCTGACCTGGCGAACGCGCAGGCCAATGCGGTTGCCGCCAACGTGGGCGTGCCACTCACGCAAACCACCAGCTCCAGCCAGTTGCTTGCCGCCGACGCAGCCGTGAAAGGCGCGCAACGGGATATTGAATCGGCACGCGCCAAGCTGAATGATGCGCAGGCAATGTATGCGAAGACGTCCGCCGATCTGAAGCGCATGGAGCAGCTCATCGCGAAGGACGAAATTTCACACCAACAATATGACGCCGCCGTGGCGGCGAACGATTCAGCCAAAGCACAGGTTGAAGCTGCGACTTCCGCCATTTCAAGCGCGGAAAGCCGGGCAGCCCAATCGCAAGCGCAAGCTGAAGCGGCGCGGACGGTGCCGGAGCAACTGAAAGTCACGCGGGCGCGAGCGGGAGCGGCATCGGCGGAAGTGCAACGAGCTGTCTCTGCGCTGGCACAAGCGGAACTGAATCTGCAGTACACAAAAATCGTCGCGCCGGTAACCGGCGTGCTGAGCAAGCGCAGCGTTGAGCCGGGACAAACGGTGCAAGCCGGCCAGCCGCTGTTTTCAATCGTGAACCTGGATGACATCTGGACCACAGCCAACTTTAAAGAGACGCAACTGCGCGACATGAAAGTGGGACAGCCAGCCAAGATCAAGGTTGATGCTTACGGAAAAGAATTTAGTGGCACCGTTGAATCAATCGGTGGCGCAACAGGGGCGCGCTTTAGCCTGTTGCCGCCGGAAAATGCGACGGGCAATTACGTGAAAGTGGTGCAGCGCATTCCGGTACGCATCCGCTTTGATAAAGGCCAGGACCCGAATCATCAATTGCGTCCGGGCATGTCAGTAGAGCCGGTGGTGTACACGAAATAGCAAAGAGCAATTGGCAATTAGTATTTGGTATTTGGTACTTAGGGCACCGTACATAACTGCTGCCCCAATCGGCTTGCAACAAGGAAACAGGAGCAAATCGCAAACAAAAGCTGTAACAGCGGTCTGGAGCGAAAGCGACACAAATCATGGAATCTAAGCCGGCAATCAATCCGTGGATCATCGCTATTTCAGTGATGCTTGGCACCTTTATGGAGGTGCTGGACACCACGGTGGTGAACGTGTCGCTGCAGCATATTGCCGGCAGCCTTTCCGTGACTCCGGAAGAGGCAACCTGGGTCCTGACTTCTTATCTGGTCGCCAACGCGATTGTGCTGCCGCTTACGGGATGGCTCGGTAATTATTTTGGCCGCCGCAATATTCTTCTGGTATCGGTTGGCGGATTCACGGTTTTCTCTTTTCTATGCGGCATCGCGCCGAACCTACCGCTGCTGATCATTTTCCGCGTTTTCCAGGGCGCAACCGGCGGAGGCCTGCAACCGCTCTCGCAAGCCATCCTGATGGAAGCTTTCCCGCCGGAGAAGCGCGCCAAAGCCATGGCATTTTGGGCGCTGGGCATTGTTGTGGCACCCATGCTCGGGCCGGTGCTCGGCGGCTGGATTACTGAAAGCTATAGCTGGCGCTGGCTTTTCTATATCAACATTCCTATCGGGATCGCGGCCGTGATTATGGCCTTGCTGTTCATTCACGACCCGCCATACATCAAGCGCGGAGAAGGCGGCATTGATTACTGGGGCATCGGCTATCTTGCGCTGGGCATCGGCGCGCTGCAGATCATGCTCGATAAAGGCCAGGAAGAAGACTGGTTCGGCTCGCACTTCATCCTTATTCTGGTCATTCTCTGCGTCGTCGGGTTCGTGTTCTTCCTGGTCCGCGAACTTGTCGCCGACCATCCCGTAGTGCAGCTCAGGATCTTCAAAAATCGCACCTATGCCACCGGTGTCTTTCTTATGACCGTGCTGGGATTCGTTCTCTATGGCAGCACGGTCTTGCTTCCGCTGTGGCTGCAAACGCTCATGGGATATTCCGCCCTTGAAGCGGGCATGGCCATGCTTCCACGCGGCCTGGGGTCGTTCCTGTTTATGCCGATCGTCGGCATTCTCATGGGAAAAATCGAGGCGCGCAAATTACTGGCCGCCGGCTTGATCATCGCGTCATTCAGCATCTGGCAGCTCTCCAGGCTGAACCTGAACGCCGGTTACTGGGACATCTTCTGGCCGCAGCTTTTGCAGGGCTCGTCCATGGGACTGCTCTTTGTGCCGCTCACCACGCTCACCAACGGCCCGATTCCCAAAGAGCAAATGGGCAACGCCACCAGCCTGTTCAACCTGATGCGCAACATAGGCGCCAGTATTGGCATTGCCAGCGTGACCACAATTTCATCGCGCCATGCTCAGGTCCACGTCAATACTCTGGGCGCAAACATAACTCCTTACAATCCGCTGGCGCAAAACATGATGGCCCAGATGAAAGCCGCTTTCATGGCCCGCGGCATGGACGCCGCCACCGCCACCAAGCAAGCCGCTGCCGGACTCTTCGGCATGGTCCAGCAACAGGCCGCCATGATGGGCTATGTCGACGTCTTCTTTCTTCTGGCAATCATGTTCGCCGCCTGCCTGCCGCTGATTCTGATCATGAAGAAAGCCCCCAAAGGCGGAGGCGGGCCGGGCGCGATGGCGCACTAAACAAAGCTGCGCGATCTTGTGCACAGCCGCCTGACTGGCTCTTCCTCCGTGTTCCTTCGTGTCCTCTGTGGTAAAAGTTCTTGGTTTTCGATTTCCGATTTTGGCTGTTCTCCGCGTCTCCGCGCCTCCGTGGTAGATTTTGGTTTTTCGATTCCAGCGATCTCCCCCAGTCCTCTTTGTGATCCTTCGTGTCCTTTGTGGTGAAAAGTTTTTGATCTTCAATTCTGATCAGTGTTATCAGTGCAAATCAGTGGTAAGGTTTGCGTATTGCTTCACCAGCGACTTCAGCTCCAGCACCTCCAGCGGACATTCCGGCCAGTTATGTTCCCAGCACACAATCATGTCGCAGCCCTTAAGTCATGCATGTGTTTCAGAAAATTGCGGCTTTGGTATTCCAATTCAATTTTTACCGGCTGCAGCCGGTTTTCTGCCACCACGCGCATCGCCTCGCAGTCCGGAAATCCCGCCTGTACCATCAAGACCAGAAAGCCCAGCCGTTCAGACATGGCCCCAAAAAGGTAAAGCACCCCGGCCTCGTTCGTCGGCGCAAACACCAGCGGCCCTCCCTGTAACAACGGCCCATACATCGGCCGGTCCTCCATGATCTTCGGTACACACTGCGGTGCGCACGGTCTGGGTACGTTACTCTGGCGGCCGGTCCTCCGTTCAACTACATCCCAAACGTCTTTGTACTCCTCGGCCAGGCCATGCTCACCGGCATGCGACTTCATCGCGTCCGGCACGCTGTTCCATGTGCCACACCGTCTCAGCAGCGGGCTTACGCTGTACTTGCTCATCTGTTCGTAGTCAGCCAGGCTTGGCACCTTTTTTAGCCTGCGCGCAATTCCCGCCCAATCCTGGAACAGCTCTTCCATCCCCACTTTTTGCCCAACCCCATGTCTTGCTATGCCACACGTCTCCAGGGCGCGATGGTAGGTTCCAAAATGCTTTCTTATGTTTCGCTGTGACACGCCGGCCTGTTTCATCAATTCCGTGCGGCTCGGTGCGCGCCCCAGCTTCGCCGCGCTCGCCACAATCGCTGCTGTCAATTCGTCCTTCGTCAACATAATCACGTTTCCTCCAGGGTTCCCATTCACGCGCCGGTTTTGCGTGTGAATGGGCGAATGGGGCCCTGCCTCAGTGTTCCTCTGTGTCCTCTGTCGTTAAAGGTTTTGCTTTGCCGATCAGTATCATCAGCGTCAATCAGTGATAAAGGTTCCCCTGATTTCCTGATGTCCCGCTTTCCCGACCCGCATCCCTTTGTGTTCCTTTGTGTTCTTTGTGGTGAACGGGTTTGGGGTTTCCGGCTAATTGCCAATGGCTAATTGCTAAGTGCTCTTGCTTGGCATTTCTGGCAATCCGCCCGGTTCGTGTTGATTCGCGTTAATTCGCGGCCAAATTCTTTTTGCTTTTGATCTGCGCTCATCTGCGAAATCTGCGGCAAATGGTTTTTTGATTCGCGGCTAAGTCCCCCGCCTCGCGCTCTCGTAGGCTCGCCCGATCCCGCCAATCCCTTCGACCTCGTTAATCTCGCCCGCTTCTTTCATGCGTTTCAGTGTGTTGTGAATCGGAGGCATCACATGCTTGTACTTCCCCAGGTCATAGCCCATTTCAGCCATGCGATCTCTCACCTGGGTCGGCGTTAGCGGCAACAACAAAGGCTGACGGAAAACCCACCGGATCGCCTCCGTCAGCCCCATCTCCTGTCCCGCCCCTTGGGCTTGCTCTTCATCCAGCTTTAACTCATTGATTCTGCTGACAATATCGGGATCAATGGTTTCACCGGACAGCCGGGCTAACTGTTCTACAACCGGCCCCCAGTGTGAAATCTGGTCTTTTATTTCGGTTTCCTGCCGCAGCAGCTCTTTGAGCCGTTCTCTTGCGGATTCATACATTTTCGTCGCAGTTTCATCTGCCATGCGATACTTATACAAAACTGTTAACTTAATGTCAACATATATTTCACGTGTATTCACATTTTGGGTCGTTTCTAGGTCCTTTCCCTCTCGAGGGGCTGTCCCGAATCCCGCGCCTTCCGAGTCGACGAAATCCAGAGCTCCAGACACACTGGCGCGGGTGAGGGATCGGCTCCGCTGCAGTCACGCGTGGCCCACGAGGTGGTCAAAACGGCTGTTCCCCCATTGGGGATAGCCATCCCGAACCCAAAAAACCGAATGACTCTCAGGTGATTTTGATTCTGGTCCTCTGTGTCCCGCAGCCTGCCCTGAGCGAGCTTTGCGAGTCGAACGGGTGTCCTTTGTGGTTAAGGGTTTTGGGGTTCCCAGGCCCGAGGGCGAAACAGCCTGACCCGGGTGCGGAAGCCCCGGGTACAAAGGAAGAAAACCGATGAGCCCCCAAAGGGGGCGTAATTATTGAGGCCAGGCCGTCAGGCCTTGGGAACTGAAAGCAAACGCAACCTTCCGCTCTGCCGAAGGCCGTCGCGTAGCGCGAAGCGACATGGAAGGATTGTCAGCAGCGCAGCACCCTATCCCGTCCGCTTTCAAGTCTCGCAGCAGCAGCCTCGGTCATCGCCGCCGCACAAGTCTCCGTCGGATTGTTTAGCATGGTCCAGCAGCAGGCGTCCATGATGGGCTACGTCGACGTCTTCTTTCTTCTGGCGATCATGTTCGCCGCCTGCCTGCCCCTGATCCTGCTGATGAAAAAAGCCTCGAAGGGCGGAGGCGGGCCGGGGGCGATGACGCACTAAGGGATCAGGACATGTGAGAATCCCCATCGAAGCGAACGAGAGCTACGCAAATGGCCATATGCCCCCTGATGGAGTACTGCACCGGGCCGAGAAAAACGAGTTTCGGAGGCCTTCCCACCGGATATCACCTGATTGCCTAATGAGCACTTCGGCATGCAGTGTTTGGACTATCATGGCGAGGGAGATCGAAAACAAACCTAACAAGCGACTGGCTAAAGCGATATCGCTTCTTGGGTCGGACCCCAAGCGAATCGCCGCTGTTTCGCTCTCGAGCACATCGACGAGATCATGAAAGGCAATTGGCGTCTGCTGACGTAAATAGCGGATGCTATCAATTCCTTTATTTTTGATTACTTCCCGATAGCCGTACCCGGGACGGTAGTTGATCGCGTTTCTCAGCTTACTTGCCCAGTCAGCTCCCCACAAGTCCCCGATACGCTTCAAAGCTGACCAGAATCGATATTCAAACAGATTGACGTTTCCGTCGCAGTGTTCAACAATTTCAGTGATAAGCCTCATCGCAACTGTCCAAGATGCATCATGCAATTGAGATTTGCTTGGGCGCAATGACATTCTACGCACTGTTGCACTGACGTATGCATCCACCACCAGATAGAGCGCTCCTGCGCCCGGCTGCACTGCCGAACCTGCTAAGGTTTTGAATTGATTTAACGCCTTTTTGTCCAGAAACCAGGTTGAAGAGCCGCTAATGCGAGTAAGGGCCAGCGCAGAAAAAAATCCCCAATAATAAAGGGTCACGAGCATCCAAGCCGGACTATGCCAATTTTGCACAGCTACAGCATCGCGAAGAGAAGCCTGATGTTCAGCGGCATGATCCAGGAGATATTCCGTATCTGCCAGCAATGCACTCCCGATTTCAGATGCCGCAGCTTCTATGCTAACTTGATTCTTAGTGCAAGAAATGACCGTGAACGATCCTTTGTCGCGCCACAAATTAAGCGGCACGGCCCTGACATGGTAAACACGGGTGCCGCTGGGGACTGTATCCAGCGACATTGCTCTTAACCGCTGCCAACCTGTTGCTTGTGCAATCACAGCATGTCCGGTGAAACTGCTACACTCTTGCGAAAAGCACCTTGCATCAACTCTGTATAAGCCTTTTTCGTTAACTTCCCACGCCCGCCAAAATCCAAATGAGTGATGGGACGAATCATTTCTTGCAACGAATCCTGCTTGAGATTCTTTACACGTGCCATAGTTGCACGAGCAACTTCATCGAACATATCAAAAATGGCTTCAAAGTAGGCTGCTCTGATCAAGGTGGCTTTCTCTGGCAGTTCTGCATCAAACGCATTTACGTAGTTTCGAAGCAGGCGATAAATATCATCTTCCTTAAGAGACAGCAGCACCTCGCTGCTTAGAGCGGCGCCAACCGCACGATTGAACGTGACACGCGAAATTTTATTCGGCGTCGAGTGTGCCGGACTGAGTCGCCCGTGAAGCGAAGATGATGGGTCGGTCTGCAATTTGTCGAAGAATGATCTTAAAAGACTCTCTTTGGCTGTCTCCATATCGGCAAGTTGTTTAATGTCAAGCAAGAGAGCCGCAGGGACGCCCCGCTGATTGGTATTTATGTCTATGAAGAGTTTGGCTTCTTCGGAACGCCCCAGCGATTCGTAGATCGCAACAGGGACACGGTGTCGGACCGGACATTTGGAGTAGCCCCATAGGCGGTGTTGACCATCAAGAACAAGGAATGCGCGTGGCACCCGAACAAAGGACAGCGTTTTCGACCGTGGATTGTAACTGAGAAGAGATTCCGGCTGAGCTGACAGCACTACATTCGTAGGAATCGAGCCATTTCCTGACGAGAGATAACGGCTGATGTCATCCGCCCTTTCTTCCGACAGTGCGCGCTGAAATCCCTGCTGAGGATCTTCTTGCCGTCGAGCGACAAAACAACATGGATACAAGTCATCTACTGGGATTGTGGAAAAATAAAATCGATGTTTATTCTGAGCCAACAACAGTGCTGGGTAAGAAGGTGTTTTCTTCACGGCCATGCGCTCTTTGCTCCCGTTCGAAACCAGCATTTTAGCAGCCATCGCCATAGCTTCCCAAATAACATTCAAATGCGTGTAAAAGCGAGTCCTTCCATACCAGCGGTCTGTAGATTGTGATATTAGTCATCCGTTAGCTTGGAGGTGTGTTGTGGCATTAAGTCAGGAAACATCGGCGGGTTCAAAAATCTCAATTTCGGATCAGATCAAGGTGGCCTCTGAACTTTTGATCATCTATGCGGGGCTATGCTATGCAACAGGGCTCTTAATTCTGACGGCCCGCTTTGACCAACTTGGGCTCCCGGTGTCCGCCGTGGAGCTATTTCGGGTTCGAAATATACTCGCAGGCGGGTTGTTCTTCTTGACCCCTGCACTTCTAATAGCGCCAGCCACAGGATACTGGGCCGCAATGCGAACATCCCGTAGGCGCACCCAAATGTCGGGCGTCCTTGTGATGATTACTACCGGTTTCGTTTTCTGTCTAGTATTGATGTTTTTTCCTCTGCGTGTACTGGATAACAACGGAGTCTTATGGTCGCTCGCCGGCATTATTGTGGCAGTGAGTTGGATTGTTATTGAAGGCGCTTTGCGTCCCAGCCATCCTTGGCTATTTGTCCACAATCTCCTAGTACTTTGTTTTGTCATAACTCTCTGCTCAGTGACTTTGTGGAAAGCACCGGGCGCATATGACCATTTATCATCTGCAATCAGACTCCCTTTCTGCTTGTATCTAATGTCGTGGGGAATTATTTCTGTGATCACGTTCGGCGCCCAAAAAGCATCGCAAAAAGGCGGGCAGTTCAGTCGATGGCCATGGATCGCGGCGCTTTTACCTATCCTGTCCATATATATCTTTGCGGCTTATCAATTCGGATACGGTTTTTATTCCTTTATTCCAGAGGCACGCGGCGGCGGTTATTTGGGCGAAACGCGAGATGCGGTGCTAATTTTTACCTCCGACGCAGCTCAAGCGGGAGTTCCCATTGAGTTGCTGAAATTAGGTGAACCGCAGGCAATGGGGGGCTGTTCCGCGGTCTCAGTTGCCACGGCTCCAGCAGTGTTTCCAACCGCCAAGTCGCAAGAAAAATCTTCAGCGCTTCCGAGCCCAACCAATGGAAAGGTGTTTTGTTCAGAGCGATTGAAAATTGTGGAAGAGACCGCAGACACCGTCTATGTTGCAAACCTGAAAGGCAGAGCTCCCTCGCAGCTAGGCCGGACAGAGGGCGAAGGCATCGTTATTTATGGGATCCCACGAAAATTGGTAGCTGTTTTGGCACTTCAGTCCGTCGAGTCCGGCCGACAGGCTTTTATCGTCAAATCCGGAAAGCTTTAGGCTCGGGCTCCGACCGCTGGGGCGTGAGGACACGTGCGCAACGTGGCGGAGTGCGAAGCGGTAGCCATATCAGTATGTTGTGTTTTATTAGTGCTAGCCACCCACATTTATTCCCGCTTTCCGAAAAATATTCTTCTGCTTCACATCGGAATAAACGCCGTCCTATTCGGTTTGCATGGTGTACAACGCAAGGCCATCGCGCGATGCCTTCATACATAGCCAATTGAAAAGGAGAAACTCTCATGAAAACCGCACTGGTCCGCATACTTACTATCGCAACACTGGCGACATCAATCTCGGCCTTTGCCGCCACGGATGAACCAAAAACCGACAACGCAGCCAACGCCACTCAACAGCAGGCAGTATGCGCCGGCCCGTCGCACAAAGAAAAGAAGCAGAAGAATGCAAAACCGCAGCCTGATGATCGGCGTACCGAACAGGAAAAAGAATTCGACCGCGTGCTGATGGGATATTACGGATGCTGAGCGGTGACGCCCCAAAAGCGCCAGGCGTCGGCAGCAATGAAAGAAAACCAGCTTCCTGCTGCCGGCGCGATGCAAATCCCCGACCCCACTATCACCGATCGATCCGATCGCATGCGCCGTGCATTTGATCTTTCGCTATTGGCTGTTCTTCGCGTCTCCGCGCCTCCGTGGTGAGCATTTGCTTTTCCCGATCACGGCGATCACGCACGATCACGGCGATCACGCGCGATCTAGAGTTATAATTCTCCCGCCAGCCAATCTCAACTTCCGAGGTCTGACGCGATGAGAACTCTCTCTTCCGGATTCTTCTCTTTGGTTTTTTTGTTCTGCCTTTCCGCCACTCTGTTGGCCCAGACATTCCGCGGTGGCATCCAGGGAACGGTCACCGATACAACCGGCGCGGTTGTTGCGGGAGCAGACGTTACGGTCGCCAACCCTGAAACCGGGTTCTCACGCTCCACGCAGACGGACGCTACCGGCAATTACTTTGTTTCTGAATTGCCGATTGGAAACTATGACGTGACGGTGAAGGGCAAGGGGTTTCGTCCCGCGACCACCAAAGGCGTGCGAGTGGCGGTATCGTCCAGCCAGGAAGTCAACGTGCAGCTTTCGCTGGGCGGCGTTGGAGAAACCGTGGTTGTTACCCAGGAGTCGCCGCTGGTGAATACCGTGCAGGACACGCTGGGCGCAACGCTGGACGCGGAACAGTTTAACGAACTGCCGGTCAGCGGTCGCGACTTTACGAAACTGCTGGTCATGGTGCCCGGCTCTGGCGGCGATCCTTCAGGCGTGGCCGATTCGCCCGGTTCTTTTGGCCTATTCAGCATCAACGGCAACCGTGGACGCTCCAACAATTACCTGCTCGATGGCACAGACATGAATGACGGTTATCGCAACCTGCCGGCGATCAATCAGGGCGGAGTGTTCGGAACGCCCGCCACCATCCTGCCCATGGACGCGCTGCAGGAAGTTTCCGTGATTAACGCCACAGAGGCTGAGTTTGGACGCAGCTCCGGCGCCACGGTGAATATTGTTACCAAGTCCGGGACCAATTCGCTGCACGGCACGGCGTATGAATACTTCCGCAACAACGGGCTCGACGCGCGCAATTTCTTTAACCCCAAACCAGCGCCACAGAATGTGTTTCACAATAACCAGTTCGGCTTCTCACTGGGCGGACCGTTCAAGCAGGACAAGACATTCTGGTTCGTGTCGTATGAAGGTCAGCGCGAAGGCGTAGGCATTCCCACTGTCGCCACCGTGCCAACGCAGGCTGACTTGAACGCCGCAATCGCCGCCAACGGTGGAGTCGTGAACCCGGTAATCGCCAACCTGCTGGCGCGGAACCCATGGCCCACGACTACCAGTCCTGATGGAAGCCTGGTGACTTCAGATAAAGCCAACAATCGCGTGGACAGTATGATTGCCAAGATTGATCATCGCTTCAGTGAGAATGATCTGCTCACGGGCCGCTACTATTTTGGCGATAGCGACCAGAGTTTTCCGCTGGCGCTGGTTGGCGGAGGCATTCTGCCCGGCTTCAACACGGTGACTCCCACGCGCGTCAATATTGTTTCACTCTCGCACACGCATATTTTCAACCCGCATTTGCTCACGGAAATCCGCTTTGGCTACAACCGCTTCCATGAGACTTTTGGCCCGGAAGACAGCACGTTTGATCCGTCGAGCATCGGGCTCAACATGGGTACCACGAAGCAGGATTTCGGTCTTCCTTCCATCAACGTTTCCGGATTTGCGCCGCTGGGCGCAAACACTTCAGTCCCGCGCGGACGCACGGATTCCAATACGCAATTCAATGACAATTTCACCTGGGCCGCGGGCAAGCACAACTGGAAATTCGGTTATGAATTCCGCCGCACTTTTGTGGATGGCTTCTTTGACAGTGGTTATCGCGGCAAGCTTAGCTTCGATGACCTCAAATCTTTCATCGCTGGCACGCCTTCCAGCGGCAGGCAGGCACAGGGCAATTCTTCCCGCCAGACGTTTGAAAATAATCACTCGTTCTACCTTCAGGATACGTTCCGCTTCTCCCAGCGCATAACTCTGAGTTACGGCGTGCGCTGGGAATATTTTGGCGTGATCGGGGAAGAGAAGAACCGTTTCAGCCTGATTGACTCTTCCGGAAACGTGAATACCGTCAAGCAACTGTATCCCCGCGACCTGAACAATTTCGCGCCGCGCGCCAGCATTGCCTGGGACGCTCATGGCAACGGCAAGACCATCATCCGCGCCGGCTGGGGCATGTATTACGACGCTTTTTCGCAGGACTTCTTTGTTGGCCAGCTGCCTTTCAACACCTTCAATTCCGGCCCGGCTTATAACGGAGTCGGACCTGATCCCATCACGTTCAGCTTCTCTCCTGCCAGCACGATCCAGCCGGGCGTGCCGGTGTTCGATCCCACAAGTTTTGCGGCGACGGATGTTTTCACCGTGGATCAAAAATTGCGAACGCCTTACATTCATGTCATGAACTTAAATTTGCAGCAGGAATTGTCTCCCAAGGTCGCGCTGCAAGTGGGCTATGTGGGCTCGCAGGGGCGCAAGCTCTTCCGTTATATCGATATCAACCAGATCAATCCGGCTACCGGCACTTCGTTATTTCCGTCGTTGATCTACGTCAACCAGTTCCAGTCTTCGGCCAGCAGCAGTTATAACTCGCTGCAGATGTCGTTGCGCTTTCGCGACTGGCATCGTTTGTCTTCCAGCGTGAATTACACCTGGTCACATTCCATTGATAACGCCAGCGACGGCCAGGATTACGTTCCCAACGCAACGCAGCCGGACAACAGTTTTGCTCCCGACCGTGAACGCGCCAGTTCCAATTTTGATATGCGCCACCATCTCAGCTGGACCTTCACGTATCAATTGCCTTCATCGGATACCATGCACTGGCTCACCAACGGATGGGCGCTTGATGGCGTTCTCAGTCTCGCCGCCGGGCAGCCATTCAATGTGAGCTACCTTTTTGAAGGCGACTTCAACGGCAGCGGCGAGTTCTTCGGCCGGCCGGACATCGTCGGAAATCCATTCACCGGCACCAAACTGCCAAACCAAATTCTGAATCTGGCCGCGTTTCAGGTCCCCTGCAACATCAATGCAACGCTCGACGGTTGCAACGGCAACCAGCACTTTGGCAATCTTGGCCGCAACGCTTTTGTCGGACCGGACTTCAAGAACTTTGATTTCAGCCTGGCCAAAGACTCCAAGCTCACTGAGCGCATTGCCATGCAGTTGCGACTCAATATTTACAACCTCTTTAATCATCCCAACTTTGCCAACCCGCTGTGGCCGAATTTCGGCGTTGATTTTGCGCAGAACGGTCTCGATGCCACTGGACACGGAATCGGATTTCTTCCTGTAACGGCCACGCCGGACGTTGGTACCGGCAATCCATTCCTCGGCGGCGGCAGCTCGCGCAACGTGGAACTGGCGCTTCGTTTCAAGTTTTAAAAGTTGTTTCAAGGCTCGGCAGGTAAACAGCCAATAATGTGTAGACAGTCTATACAACATGTAGTAGTATGTCTACACAATGCCTCCAAAACCGCCATCACGAGTAGAACTTTTGCAAGGCACGCTCGACCTTCTCATCCTTCGCACACTGCTGGCCGGTCCCGCGCATGGCCACGCTATCGCTAAACACATCCAGCGAACCTCTGAAGAATTGCTCCAGGTCGAAACTGGCTCTTTGTATCCGGCTCTGCACCGGTTGGAAGCCAAAGGCTGGATCGCGTCCTCGTGGGAACTTTCTGACAAGGGAAAGCGGGCCAAGTTTTACAAACTAACGGCGCTCGGACGCAAACAGCTCGCCAGTGAGCATTCGAAATGGCGGGCCTTTGCCCGCGCCATGGGCTTGATCTTGAGCCCTGGAGATCAGGAGGCGTGATATGTCATTCGTCCGCAAATTCATCTGGCTGTCACAGCGTCGCCGCAAAGAAGCTGAAATTCAGGAGGAGCTGCAGTTCCATCTGGAAGAAGAAGCCGCGGAACGTGAACAGGAAGGCATTGCGCCGGAGCAGGCAAAATGGGACGCGCACCGCGAGATTGGCAATGTGACTCTCGTGCAGGAGCACGTCCGCGCGGTCTGGATCTGGACGCGGTTCGAGCAGTTCGTTCAGGACCTTCGCTACGCGCTACGCGTGATGTGGGCGAGCAAGATTTTCAGCACTCTGGCGATTCTGTCACTGGCGCTGGGAATCGGTGCCAACACTGCGATCTACAGCTTTATGGACGCCATCATGCTGCGCTCGCTTCCGGTCAGCGATCCCTCGTCTCTGGTGATCTTACAGTGGCACGGCCCGTCACGCTGGCAGGGAGGAGTGAGGCGCCCTTCTGTGCTCCACACCATGAGCGGCACCACATATGATGATGACAAGTTGGGTGTCGTCGCCGGAATCTTTCCGTACCCTGCTTTTGAACTTTTCCAGAAAAACGATTCGCTGTTCTCGAGCATCTTCGCCTACCATCCCGCGCATGAACTCGACGTGATGGCAAAAGGGCAGGCGGTCATCGTCATGGGTGAATATGTGTCCGGAGATTACTTCAGCGGTCTTGGAGTCCGGCCTGCTACTGGGCGCATGATTGTTTCCGGCGACGATCAAGTGGGATCACCTCTGGTCGCTGTGGTGAGTCTGAGGTTCAGTGAAAGACACTATGGCGGGCCGGCGAACGCTGCCGGGCAAACCATTCTCATCAACAATGTTCCTGCAATGGTGGTGGGGGTTACGCCGCCTGAATTTTTCGGCGTGGACCCCTCAACCGCGCCAGACGTTTATCTTCCCATGCGCTCGGGCGTATCCATTGAAGCTGCCGATCCGTACGGCACCAAGCCGAAGTGGTATCTCGATCAAAATTTCTATTGGATTGAGATCATGGCACGCCTGCGTCCTGGAGTAAGCCGCGAGCAAGCGCAGGCTGCTCTTGCACCGCAATTCCGCCAATGGGTGGAGAGCACGGTAACGAATGAGCGGGAACGGGAGATACTGCCCTCGCTCGTTGTGCAGGAAGGCGCGGGCGGCGTGGAAGCGTTGCGTCGCCGCTACTCGAAGCCGCTGTACGTTTTGATGGCGCTGGTGGGACTGATTCTGGCCATTGCCTGCTCCAATATCGCCAGCCTGTTGCTGGCTCGTGCCACCGCGCGAAGAGGCGAGATGGCTCTGCGGCTGAGCCTGGGCGCAGGCCGGCTTCGCTTGGTCCGGCAACTGCTAACGGAGAGTGTCTTGCTCGCCTCTCTCGGCGGAATCCTGGGAGTCTTCATCGCCGTTTGGGGCATCCGCTTTCTGACTGTGCTGCTGGCCAACGGCCAAACGGATTTTACTCTGCATGCGAATTTGAACTGGCATGTACTGAGTGTGACTGCGGCGCTCGCGCTTCTGACCGGGATACTGTTTGGTTTGGCTCCAGCGCTCCCGTTAACCCGTGTGGACGTGGTGCCCGCGCTCAAGAAGCTGCGGTCCACCGATGCACGTTCCCGAATGCGCTTCAGCCTGAGCCAGGCGCTGGTGGTGTCGCAGATCGCCTTGTCATTGCTGATGCTGGTTGCCGCCGGGCTTTTTGTCAGGACGCTCAAGAAACTGCAGTCGGTTGAGGTTGGCTTCAATCGCGAAAACGTGTTGTTGTTCGAGCTGGACGCCCGCAAGGCCGGCCACAAGGACCCGGAGATTTCAACCTTCTACGGCGACCTGCAAAAGAGATTCAGCACAGTCCCAGGTGTGCGAAATGTGAGCCTGTCGCAGGCTTCTCTGATCACGGCTGGCACTGGCTATAAGATCACCGTGAACGGCGCCCCGCCGGATCCAGCCACGCGTATTTTATTCATTGGCTACGACTTCTTAAAAACCATGCAGATTCCTATTCTGGCCGGGCGCGAAATCGAAGAGCGCGACCAATCCGGCTCCACGCCGGTTGCAGTCGTGAGCGAGTTATTTGCCAGGGTAAACTTCGGTGATCAGAATCCGCTGGGCCAGCACCTCCTCTTGGGAACCGGCCTTCGCGACATGGAGATCGTCGGCGTGGCCCGGAACGCACAATATGGCGAACTGAAAAGCAATGCTCCGCCGGTTGTATACATTCCGTACAATCAAGGTGCTCCGCCGCCTCGCCAGATGGTCTACGAACTGCGCACGGCAGGAAATCCGCTTGCGCTTGTAAATACGGTACGCGAAATTGTGCACCAGACAGACGCGCGTGTGCCGGTCACAGACATCAGGACCCAGGTGGAGGACATTAACCAGACAATTAACCAGGAGATTGTCTTCGCAAAGCTGTGCACCGCCTTCGCCGTTCTCGCACTGATCATCGCGTGCGTGGGTCTCTACGGTACGGTTTCTTACAATGTCGCTCGCCGTACCAGCGAGATTGGCATTCGCATGGCGCTCGGAGCCCCGCGTGGCGCAGTGATCTGGATGGTCTTGAGTGAAGTCTGCGTGCTTGCCGCCGTGGGCCTTGCGCTCAGCGTACCAACTGCTTTTGCGACATCACAATTTCTCAAGTCTTTTCTGTTCCGCATGAAGCCTAACGATCCATTAGCAATGGTCTTCGCAATTGGCACTCTGCTCATCTCAGCTTTGGTTGCCGGTTGCCTGCCCGCGCGGAAGGCCTCCCGAATCGATCCAATGATTGCCCTGCGGCATGAATGAGGTGAGTTGCGAGGACATCCAATTTTTCCTCCGTTTCCTCCGTTCCTCCGTGTTTCAAAGGTTTTTTGATTCCTTAGACAGTTTGTGGTGCGATTTCTTGATGAACATAAGTACTAGATTCTAATGTAGTTATATTGTTTTTTCGATCAGCCAAGACCTAAGTCAAAATTCTTCTTGACGCATATCGCAAATTGAAATATTATTATTGCGATTAGCGATATGAAGCTTGGCGAAAAATTACGTTACCTGAGGCTGATGGAAGGCAATCTTCGCGGCTTCGGTCGCGAGATGACGCAGCAGGAAGTGGTGAAAGCCGTCGCTCGCGACCTCAAAATGAAGATCAGCCAGAGCTATCTCTCGCAAATTGAGAATGGCGCGCGTCCGCACCTGACCAACAAGACGCGCCTGCTGCTGGCAAAATTCTTCAACGTCCATCCCGGATATCTGGTTGACGATCCTGAAGGCTTCCACAATGAACTCATATCGGACGTGAGCGCCGCGGAAGACACGCTCGATCTCTGGCTGATTCAGGGCGCGGAGCGTTTCCGCCGCGATCCGCCGGTAAGCCGCGCGCTGCTCAACCTGGCCAAGCACAAGGATTCGCGTAGCTGTCTGGTGTTGATGGAAGCGATTTTGGAAACGCCGGAACTGGCGGAAAAGCTGCTGCATGTGTTGCGTCCACAGCAGCAGAAGATCGCCCCGGTAATGAGCGAGGCATAAGTGAGCGGGATAACGCCGAGCGAGATGACGTTGAGTAACGTGAGGTTGAACGAGGTAAAACGATGAACTGGGAAACTTTCTATCTGATCTGTTTTGTCGTGGGTTTTGCCTATACCGCGTTCTCTTTTTTGAGCGGCACGCTGCATTTCCATCTTCATGTGCCGCATCATTTTCATGGCGGACACGGAGCGGGCCACGCCGGCAGCGGCTCGCATCACTCAAGCTTTGGCATTTTCAATCCCATGACGATCTCCGTTTTTCTGGCGTGGTTCGGTGGCACCGGATACCTGCTGGTCCATTTGCGCCACATATGGGTGTTCGCCGGCCTCGCGCTTTCCACTTTGTCCGGGGCGATTGGCGCGGGAATCGTATTTGTTTTCGCCGCCAAATATTTCATGGCGCATGAATCCAGCCTTGACCCTATGGACTTTGAAATGGTCGGCGTGCTGGGCAAGGTAAGCGGCAGGATTCGCGGCCGTGGCACCGGAGAAATCATTTTTGTGCAGGAAGGCGCGCGCAAGGCCTGCGCTGCCCGCAGTGAAGAAGGCGACGAGATCGCCCGAGGTGAAGAAGTTGTGGTCACGCGTTTTGACCAGGGTGTAGCGTATGTGCGCCGCTGGAGTGAGCTTGCAGAAAAGGCCGGAGTCATGCCGGCGGAAGAGGAGAAGAGTCTGTGAAAGGTTTAGGAGGATCTATGGAGTGGCAAACAGTTGCAATCTTTGCTGGCTTGGCCGTGCTGGCCATCATGCTGGTCATCAGCATGCTGGCCCGGTTGTATCGCAAAGTTGGTCCTAACGAAGCATTGCTTGTATATGGCCGCGGCAAAACGCCGCGCGTAGTCAAAGGCGCGGGCACCGTGATCTGGCCGCTCATTGAAAGCTGCCGACTGTTGTCCCTTGAATTGATGTCTTTCGATGTAGCGCCACAACAGGACCTTTATACCAACCAGGGCGTCGCCGTGACCGTGGAGGCCGTGGCGCAGATTAAAGTGAAGTCGGATGACATTTCCATCCGCACCGGCGCAGAGCAGTTTCTTACCAAGACGCCGCCACAGCGTGAAGGCCTGATTCGCCTTGTGATGGAAGGCCATTTGCGCGGCATCATCGGCCAGCTCACCGTTGAGCAGATCGTAAAAGAGCCTGAGATGGTGGGCGACCGCATGCGCGCCACTTGCGCTGGCGATATGAGCAAGATGGGATTGGAAGTTGTTTCATTCACCATCAAGGAAGTTCGCGACAAAAACGAATACATCTCCAACATGGGCCGTCCAGACGTTGCCCGCATCAAGCGCGACGCCGACGTTGCCGCCGCTGAAGCCGAGCGCGATACGGCCATCAAAAAAGCGGAAGCGCAACGGGCCGCCGCAATCGCCCGCGCGCAGGCTGACCAGGAGCGCGTGCTGGCGGAAACACTTTCACAGGCCAAACAGGCGGAAGCGCAACGCGACCTTGAAGTGAAGAAAGCCACTTATTCTGAGCTGATCAAGAAGCAGCAGGCGCAAGCTGACAAGGCCTATGAAATTCAGCAGAACATTCAGCAACAGCAGGTGATCGCGGAACAGGTCAAGGTCCAGCTGATCGAAAGAGAAGCGCAGACCAAGGTGCAGGAAGCTGAAATCGCGCGCCACCAGAATGAGCTGATCGCAACCGTGCTGAAACAGGCGGAGATTGAAAAGCAGCGCGTCCTGAATATTGCGGAAGGCGAAAAGCAACGCCTCATCGCGGAAGCGGAAGGCCGTGCCAATGCCATCCGGTTACAGGGCGAAGCCGAAGCCGACATCATCTTCAAAAAAGGTGAGGCAGAAGCCAAGGCCATGAACATCAAGGCTGAAGCCTATCAGGAATATAACCAGGCGGCGGTAGTGGACAAACTGATTACCGGGTTGCCGGAAGTGGTCCGCGCCATGGCGTCACCGCTGGCCAACGTGGACAAAATAACCATTGTCTCTACCGGCAACGGTCATTCGGCGGGCATGAGTAAAATCACCGGCGATATGGCGGAGATCGCCGCGCAAGTGCCGGCATTGTTTGAAGCACTCTCTGGCATGAGCATGGCGGAGCTGTTCTCCAAGGTGAAGCAGATTGGCGACAAAGGCCCAAAGCCCTCGCCTGAGCTTCCTGGTGGAGACGAGCCTCCCGCGGGCAAAGCCAGGGCTGCGGGCAAGGCATAACAGGTCGAGCGGTTGCTCTCTGAAGGTCCGGCAAGGTGGTACTGCAGCCAGCTTGCCGGCCGCATAAAAATAACTGCAGTTGCGTGATGGAGAAAGGCAATGAAGAAGGTCTCACTCATCGGATTGGTACTGGGCGCGGTGCTGGGAATCGTAGCTGGTCTCATGGCCGGTAGCTGGCTCTTCTGGCTGGGTATGGGACTTGTAGCTGGTGTATGGATTGGATCGGCTGGCGCGCGCCGCAGCCGTTTGCCACGCGCCAACAGCAGCCATATAAGCGCAGGGAATCTGAATTTGTAAGTCGGCCCTTGAAAGCAGTCGAAATATTTTGGAGGCATTATGGCATTACTAGAAAGAGTTTCAACCTTGATCCGGGCAAACTTAAATGAATTGATAGACAAAGCTGAGCACCCGGAAATCATGATCAAGCAGGTCATCCTGGACATGGAAAACCAGTTGCTTCAGGTGAAGACGCAGGTTGCCATTGCCATGGCGGACCAGCATCTGCTGGAAAAAAAGCAGAAAGAGAATGAAGACAAGATTGCCGACTGGGGTCGCAAAGCGGAAATGGCCGTAGGCAAGAAGCAGGACGACCTCGCTCGCGCCGCCATTGAACGCTCGCTCCATTACAAGCAGATGTCTGAAAATTTCCGCCAGCAGGTGGCCGACCAGACTGCGCAAGTGGAGACGCTGAAGAATGCGCTCAACAAGCTCACGCAGAAACTGGAAGAGGCCCGCGCCCGCAGCGAACTGCTGATTTCGCAGAACCGCCGCGCCCGCACGCTGAGCAAGGCCGCTGATGCGCATACCGGCATCTCCGGCCCGGACCACGGCGCGACGTTTGATCGCATGAAGCATAAAGTGATGCGGCAGGAAGCCATTGGCCAGGCCAAAACGGAGCTGTTGTCCTCTGACGCGGCCAGCGTGGAAGACCGTTTTGCCCAGATGGAAAAAGAAGATGAGATCAGCCGCATACTGAATGAGTTGAAGGCGAAGCGGGCTTAGTTTACAGGCCCGCTTTCGCTGTTACGCTCCAGTCGGCGTCGAATGGTAGGATTGTGTTTACCTGATCCGTTTACCTGATCCAATGACGAGACGAATACTCTTCGCCATTCTGTTCCTGAGTTTCTTTTTAGGAAGTTACAGCGCTCACGCTGGGCCGTCTCAGCGTGAGCAGCAGCTCTTTGACCTGGTGAATCATGAGCGCGAAAAGGCGAGCCTGAACAAGCTGGAATGGAATGACCAACTGGCTGAAGCCGCGCTGGCCCATTCCAAACTTCTGGCTGAAAACCTCGATCTCTCGCACCAGTTTTCCGGAGAGCCGATCTTGCAGGAACGGGTGGGATACACTCGCCTGCGCTTCAACGCCGTGGCGGAGAACGTTGCCGCCGCGCCCGACGTCGATACAGCTCACAACGCTCTGATGAAATCGCCCGGCCACCGCGCCAACATCCTTCATCAGGACTACAACGCCATCGGCATCTCTATCGTGGAGCGGGACCATGAACTGTTCATCACCCAGGATTTCGCACACACGCTGGCTTCATACACGGAAAAGCAATTTCGCGAGTCCCTGATTGCCACTTTCAACCAGGCAAGGCGCGCAAGAAAAATGTCTCCCGTGGACGTGATCAGCGATCAGCACCTGAGAAAGGCCGCCTGCTCCCAGGACATGCACACCGACAAGATGATCCAGAACATGCCCGGCGTATCGGGGCTGCTGGTCTTCTCCTTGTCAGAGCCTGGCTCTCTGCCCGAAGATATGCGGAAGTACGCTTCTGACAAAACCGTTCAGCGCATGAACATCGGCGTCTGCCTGCAAACAGGCGGCAGCACCGGATTCTCCAAGTTCTGGGTGGTAGCGGCTTTCTACAGGTCTGGCGGATAATCGCTTTCCAGTAAAATCTTCAGACCATCTGGATGAATCTCTTCTTTCAATGCGTTTTCATTTTCATGCTGACCGCCGCACAGGCGCCTCAAGCTGGTGCAACGATCTCCTCGGCTGAGAAACGCATCTTTGAAGAACTGAACCATGAACGCGCCAGCCAGGGTCTAAGCGTCCTGCAATGGGACGACCATGCCGCGAGCGCGGCGCGTGCGCACGCGCAACTGCTGGCGGAAAATGGCAAGCTCTCACACCAGTTTCCCGGGGAAACCTCTTTGCCTGAGCGTCTTGGCGCCACCGGTGCGCGCTTTACTGTTTCAGCGGAGAATGTGGCCCGCACAGAGTTTGTTGAAGACGTCCATCCGGCGCTCATGGGTTCCAGCGGGCATCGCGCCAACATTCTGAGCACCAGCTACAACGCGGTCAACTCCGCATTTGCTGAAGCATTCAATCTGGCCAGAAAAGCCAGAGGCATCAGGCCAATTTACGCCCGCGAAGATGTTGCGCTCCATCAACTGGCTTGCACAACGGATGGCGATGCCACGAAGCTGTCGGACAATCTTTCTGGCGTGTCAGCCGTTGTTGTATTCACTTCTTCTGATCCGCATCACCTGCCGCCGGAAATGAATCCTCGCGTCGCGAATGCTGATTTCCATCTCATGAAATACGGCGCGTGCTTCCGTCCCGACCAGGAGCATGGCTACGCCAACTTCTGGGTCGTGGCTACTTTCGCAAACTGATATTCATTCTCTAAAGAAAATCAATGTTGTGATTTCTGCAGCAACTGCGCCAGATAATCTCCCCATATCGCCGGGAATGAGTGCGTCCCGTGACCGCGCGTCTGGTCCGTGATCGGCAGCAGCACATACTGGCCGTTCTTCACGCGCTGAATATCGCGATCAAGAATCTTAAGTTCTGGCGGATTGATCTGGTCGTCGGCTGAATTCACGGCGATGAGCGGCGCGGTGATCTTTTCCAGTTGCGGCTCAGGATTGTAGTTTCGCGACGCGTCAAAGTAATAAATCATGTCATTCGCGTCCGTGGTCTTCATGCGGCTGGCGATGAAATCCTCCAGCACTTTGTCGGCCTGTTCGCGGGTGGGCTCGTCTTTTTGCATGCGCAAAGGCGCGCTGCCCATGATCAACAGCACATCAAGTGCGGCAGCAAGGCCGTGTGGTTGTTGCTTGTACTCGCCGTTGTTCCAGTCGGGCGAGGTGCGGATCGCGTCCATGATCATGCGGCGAAACATGCGATTCCTCCCGCCAATCTCCACGGGCAGGCTGGCCAGCGGCATGGCCGCGTCAATGAAGTCCGGGTGCTGCTCCGCCCACAGCCAGCTATGCATCCCGCCCATTGATGTTCCCATTACCAGCCGCAGATGATTCACGCCCAGTCCCTGCGTGAGCAGCCGGTATTGCAACTCGATCATGTCGTCATATTCATAGTGCGGAAAGCGCATGTGCAGGCCGTCGCTGGGCTTGCTGGATTCGCCGTGGCCCACATTGTCCGGCAGGATGATGAAGTACTTCGCCGCATCCAGCAGTTGGCCGGGGCCAAAGACCACGCCGCCAAAATTCGGCGTTAAGAACTGCCGTCCGCTGCCGCCGGTGCCGTGCAGGATCAGCACCGCATTGCGAATCTTGCCGCTCGAATCTTTCTGCGGCGTCCCCAGCGTGTAGTAGTGCAGCTTGACCTCCGGCAGCTTTTCTCCAGACTTGAACTGAAAGTCTTTCACTACGAACGTGCCGGATTGAGGCGCGGGATAGTCGGCGGCGCGAAGCGCCATCGCTATCAACACGGTGAACATCATTGAGATGGTGCGGCAGAGCTTCATCAAAAATCTCCTCAAGGCAGAAAAGCTTAAATCATCAGACAGAATTCAGAAAAGGAACATTTTGATTGGCACGTCTGATTATCACGAAAGAATATTTATTGCGAGCAGCACATTCCATTCTTCATAGATCGCTGCGAATGCTTTTTTGCATTTATGTGTAACCACTAATCTGCATGCGACTCCATACCAGCGTAACAGGGCCCCCAATCGTTCATAGCAGCTTTCTACTCCATAAAGAAACGAAAAGGTACAAAAATGAGAGAACATCGCGCTTTCCGACTGCTTGCGAACGCATCCGTGGTACTGCTGCTTACACTCGGTGGCTTTGCACAATCAAACAATGAGAATAATGCCAGACCCCTGGCCGTCAACCAAACCGAAGGGTTTGCTCAGGGTCAACTGCTGGTATTCACCTATTTCCAAAACTTCGATTGCATCCATGAGCCCTTTGATGACCTTGATCACAATGGACAAGTGGCTGCGGTAGACGCAAATGAATTTCAGCGTCCCATCTGCACCGTGGGTCACGGGTCAACGATCGATCCAAATTTCCGGCCAATTCAAAACACTCTTAAGCTGTATGTTATCGCTCCGTTCTTCGGTAATGACACGAACCCCAATGACGCCTTCACGCCGGCCTTAGGGCAGGCGCTGCTTAGCCTCTTCGGATTCATTCCGGAAGCGTTTAAGACGAACCCTACGGTTCCAGTGCAATGTCCAGAACCAGGTTTGCCGGTTACGCAGCACAAGGGCATGCCCAGCACTTGCACTATGCACACCACGCAGACTGATTTGGGTCCAGTATTGGCGAAGCTTGGCAAGGTTCCGCCGAATACCAGCGTGTTAGTGCCCACGCTGAATCACAGCCACATCATTGATGGAAAAAATTTCGGACCAGTGTGGTGGGAAGTGATCTCAGTGCTGGTAACGGATCCCAGCGCGTGGCCCAGCGCTGACGGAAAGACCGGCATCAACTCGCTGGACGCGTTGCGCGCCGCTCAAGCGGCGGGTCAGGCTGCACCGGACCAGCCAACCAACTTCTTCCTGTTCTTTGATTCCCAAACGGAAGCGCACAACTAGTCTTCTCCCTCATAACCCTCATGGGCGCCGATCAATGCGTCCATGAGGCTTTAAGATAGGTCCGTAATTCATTGACGAGGGAGCGAAGATGGCGGCCTCAACAACATTTACGAGCAAGCTCAAGGAGAAAGAAACTCTGGCGGAAGGAACCATGGGCTTTTATTTTGCCAAGCCCGCGGGTTTCCAGTTCAAGTCTGGCCAGTATCTCGACATAAAGCTCGTCGATCCGCCTGAGACGGATGCAGAAGGCAATATACGATCATTTTCGATTGCCAGCGCTCCTGAAGATGAACGATTGCTGGTTGCAACAAGAATGCGGGACACGGCTTTCAAGCGTGTTCTGCGAATGGCCCCGTCTGATACCGAGGTCAGGCTGGAAGGGCCGATGGGATCCTTCACCCTGCACAACAATTCAGCCAAGTCGGCAGTGTTCCTGGCGGGCGGGATCGGAATCACGCCATTTTCCAGCATCGTACGTTACGCAGCTCATGCCAAACTTCCTCACAAGCTATATCTCTTTTACTCCAACCGGCGGCCGGAAGATGCTGCATTCATGCCGATCTTGCAAGAGCTGGAAAAAGAAAATCCGAACTTTAAATTTATTCCCAGCATGAGCGAGATGTCCAAGTCCGCACAGGCGTGGAGCGGAGAAACAGGATTCATCAGCCGCGAGATGTTGGTCAGGCATCTTCCCAGTCTTCAAGGCCCCATCTATTACATTGCGGGGCCTCCCGCCATGGTGGCAGCCATGCGCCAGATGCTGAACGCAGCCGGCGTGGATGAAGACGATTTAAGAACAGAAGAATTTGCAGGTTACTGATCTGTACCGCTGCGAGAGAAAGCGGGGATTGCTCACTGCAAGTTTTCTCGCGGCCCGGCCCTTGTCTCTAAAGTTCCAAAGAAGAGAAGGAAAGAGGTGCTGGTATGAACAACACGAAGAAAGTTGTAACTCTCCTGACAGGCTGTGTGTTCCTGCTGCTGCTTGCCGCCTGGGCGCCAGGTACAAAGTCCAATAAAGCGTCTTCCAAGAATGCTGCGGCCGCTGCTGCCACAGCAAATGACCAACAGATCAACAACAACATGCAGGCGATGTTCAACCAGGGGCGGCAGATTTTCCGCTATGACACTTTTGGCGACGAAGCCTTCTGGGGCGACACTCTCCACCTGCACCAGGCAATCGCCGGCGAACATTTGGGCGGCGTAGGTCCGGGCGTGAGTCCCAAGACCGCGCTTTCTGTGGGACTAAAAGTCGATGCCGACGCGCTACCAGCCAGTCTTGTGGAACAGATTAAGGCCGGCAAAGTGGACCTTGACGATCCGGCTACAACGCTGGCATTGCTAAAACTGAATTCCGTGGTGGGCGTTACCGGCATTTTCGACAAACAAGGAAAATTGCAGTCGATGGGCATTCAGTGCGCGCTTTGCCATTCGACGGTTGATGATTCCTTTGCCCCGGGAATCGGGCACCGGCTGGATGGGTGGCCGAACCGGGACCTGAATGTAGGTGCGATCGTATCGCTGGCCCCTAATCTCCAACCCGTCGCCGACCTGCTTGGTGTTAATGTGCCGACCGTGAAAAAAGTGCTGGGTAGCTGGGGGCCGGGCAAATACGATGCCGAACTAAACCAGGACGGAAAGGCATTTCAGCCCAATGGCAAATCAGGAGCCACGCTGCTGCCGCCTGCTTTTGGCATGGCGGGCGTGAATAACGGCACCTATACAGGATGGGGATCGGTTACATATTGGAATGCGTACGTCGCCAATACCCAGATGCACGGCAAGGGAGCATTCTCCGAACCCAGACTGACAGCGGAACAGTTTCCAGTAGGCGCCCGCGCCCACTTTAACCAGGTACGCAACAGTGATGACCAAATTACTTCGAAGTTGGGTGCATTGCAGTTTTATCAACTAGCTATCCCTGCGCCAAAGCCACCGGAAGGCAGCTTTGATAAAGGGCAAGCTGCGCTGGGCCAGGCGCTGTTCTCAGGAAAAGCAAAGTGCGCCACCTGCCACGTGCCTGACCTTTACACTGAGCCCGGTTCAAGCCTGCACACTCCGGAAGAGATTGGAATTGACGATTTCCAGTCCTCCCGCTCTCCCACCAAAATGTACCGGACCACGCCCCTGCGCGGTCTCTGGAGCCACCAGAAGGGCGGCTTCTATCACGATGGAAGGTTCCAGACTCTGGACGAAGTGGTGTCTCATTACGATCAGCATTTGAAATTGCAACTGAGTGAAAAAGAACGAAAAGAATTAGTGGAATTTCTTAAGTCGCTTTGATCACACGGACAATACCATTCACGCGCAAAATGCGCGTGAATGGTGCGTTCGTCCCAAAAAACTCCGTGTGAGCAAAACCAATACTCTCTCCTACAGCCACTTGGTCATCAGATTCCGTTCGTCTTCTTTGAGCCCGGCAGCGCGATAGAGTGATTGCGCGCCCTGGTTTTCCCGTCCCACTTCAAGCCGTAGAGCCTTAACGCCCGCTTTTTTACAGAGGTCTTCCGCAAACGCGACCACGGCCTTGCCCAGCTTCTGCCGGCGGAATGGCTCACGAAGATAAATTTCGTCGAGCAAAGCAAAGCGCCCGTGAAATTCCAGGCTGAAACAAAACGTTAGTGCAAAATATCCGGCGAGTTCCGGGCCGCGAAAGATGAGGTAGATCTGCGCAAGGTCGGGATTGTCCAGCGTCGTGTGTACAGCACGTGATGCTGCCGCTTCATCGAATTGCATCTGCTGCTGCGAATAAAACTCGCGCATCATCTCCATCAATGTGGGAATTTCCTGGTCAGAGAGAAGCTGGAAGAGAGCATTCACATCGCGATTTTAACCGAACGGCATCGCCGGCGACCCTCTTTGGCTATAATGGCCAGCCGTCTTTTTATTATTGGAGAACGCATGCTTGATCGCAGATCGTTTCTTACCGTTTGCTCACGTTTTGGCTTGACCGCAACGTTGCTGCCCGGAGTGCTCTGGGCCATGGCTGACGAAAAAAGCAAAGTCACGCGGGAGATGATTGACAACGCCGCCGCCATTGCTGATGTCCGTATTGCCGATGAATACAAGGACATGATGCTGGAAGACCTCAACAGCTATACCGAGGGCTATGACGCTATCTACAAGCTGCACATCAAGAATGAAGTTGCTCCGGCGGTGATTTTTGATCCCGTGCTTCCGGGAATGAAGTTTGAGATGGAGCGGCGGCCGATTAAGATTTCCGCCGCGCCCGCCGTTGCAGGCGCCGCACCTAAAAATCTGGAAGATGTGGCGTTTTATTCCGTGCGCCAACTGGCGGAGCTGGTACGAACAAAGAAGGTTTCTTCCACTGCGCTTACAGAGATGTACATTGCGCGGCTCAAGCGTTATGACCCAACTCTGAAATTCGTAATCACCTTGACGGAAGAGCGCGCGCTGGCGCAGGCCAAAGATGCCGACCGCGAAATTGCGGCAGGGAAGTATCGTGGCCCGTTGCACGGCTTGCCCTGGGGCGCAAAAGACCTGCTGGCCGTAAAGGGATATCGCACAACCTGGGGCGCGGGCGGATTTGAAAACCAGAAGATTGATGAAGACGCAACCGTCGTCAAGCGTCTTGACGCCGCTGGAGCGGTGCTGGTGGCCAAGCTCACTCTTGGCGCGCTCGCGCAGGGCGACAAATGGTTTGGCGGCATGACGCGCAATCCCTGGAACACCAAACAAGGATCAAGCGGATCGTCGGCCGGATCGGCTTCAGCTACTGCCTCCGGCTGCGTGGCCTTTGCTATCGGATCGGAAACACTGGGTTCAATTTCCTCTCCATCAACCCGCTGCGGCACAACCGGCTTGCGTCCGACATTCGGATTCGTTCCGCGCACCGGCGCCATGGCGCTTTCCTGGACCATGGACAAACTTGGCCCGCTCTGCCGCGCTGTGGAAGATACGGCCATCGTGCTGAGCGCGATCCACGGGCCTGACGGCCATGACCGCACCGTCCACAACGCAGCATTTAACTGGGACGCGAACCTTGATTGGCGCAAGCTGCGCGTCGGCTATTTGAAGTCCGATTTCGAATTACAACCGCCGCCGCAGACCGCACCGCCAAAAGAAGAAAAAGAGCTCAGTGAAGATGAAAAGAAAAAACAGGCGGAAGAAAAGGCCAATCGGGCGGAGGCCACGGCGCGTCGCGAGTACGATCACAAATTCGATGAAGCCGCTCTGGCCAAGCTCCGCTCCATGGGCGTGAACCTGATGCCCGTGGAGTTCCCCAAGTATCCTTACGGTGCCATGCGCAGTATTTTGCTGGCGGAAGCCGCCGCAGCCTTTGACGACCTGACGCGCAGCGGCCGGGATAAACTGTTGACGCAACAGACCAAGGACGACTGGCCCAACACTTTTCGCGCAGCGCGCTTCATCCCCGCGGTGGAATACATTCAGGCCAACCGCGCCCGCACAATAGCCATGGAGCTGGCGGCAAAAGTATTCGATCAGGTGGATGTCATCGTCGCGCCCACGTTCAGCACGCAACTGCTGATCACAAATTTAACTGGGCATCCGGCACTCATCCTGCCTAACGGCTTTCGTGGTGACGATGCGCCCAAGGCTCGTGTCCGTGAAAACGGCGAAGTGGAAGGCGGAGGTCCGGGTACGCCGGTCAGCCTCACGTTCCTTGGGCAGCTTTTCGGTGAAGCCAAAATGCTTGCGCTCGCCAAGGCTTACCAGGATGCGACGGACTTTCATCGCAAGCACCCACAACTGGAAAGTGGAGATAAGAAATAGCAGCAAATGCCGTGCTCCGCGCCGGCATCGTGGTGTGCCGATGCAGTCAAAAAAGAGTGGGATGAAATGCCCTTGGGCATTCTAAAGATGTAATTTTTTTAATAAGCGCCCTGAAATGTGGGGGTCGCCAAAGGCGATTCTGGGCTCTCTGCCGACGAGCGGCAGCTTGGCTCAATCTCTCTAAATCCTTGAATCTGAATCATTTCCGCCAAAAGTTACTCGAAATGATCAACTTGTATGCAATTCATTGCTGTGGCCTATGTGAAGCATAGGCGAATTTGAAAAATAGCATGCAATGTTGATTGTTGTGGCGCGTTTACGGTTTTCATGTAGTCTATTCGCAACTTTCGGGGCACAAGATTCTGAAGAAAAGCAAATATTGGAGGAAATTAATCATGAAGACCGCAATCCGTATGTTGGTGGTTATGTTGATTTTGGCCGGAAGTACCTTGGCGGGCGCAGCGGGAAATAGCCTTAGTGGGCCTGGTCCTGAGCCGGCGCCTCCAGTGGTTAATTTTTAGTCAGGTGAGTGATCACCGGCAAGAGCGCCCACAGAATTGTTTGTGCTTTTCTGGCGGCTAGTTTAGGCTGGCCGTTAGAAATGCCACACTGGGCGAATATCTTAATTGATTGGCTTGGATTGCCAAGCTTGGCTTTGCTGGCTTGCATCTTGCTTTATCGGAAATTCTACCGGGAATTTCCGCTCTTCTTTTGTTATGTGGTTGTCACCGAGATTGTGGGGCTTACGCGGTTCGCAGCCTCCAAAGGCTCGCCTAGCTTTTACTCCTCTGTGTATTGGATTTCAGATCTTGTTGTGGGTTTGGTTGCCTTCATGGCGAGCTATGAGCTGTTCGTAAGACGGCTTTTTCCCCATTTTTATAAGGTGCGCTTTTTTCGCATCCTCTTTACCGTGGTAGCAATTTTAGTCAACGTACTGGTAGTGATTGCCGCTTTTTACGGAAATCACAAGAGATTGCTTCTTCTATCTGCCCGGATTGAGGAGTTCCTGCTTGCAGCACTCATTTTCTTTTTCGCAGCGCTTATGACATTCATGGGAAGAAAGTGGGAGATGAAGGAATTTGGCATTGCTTTTGGATTTGGCTTGGAAGTATCCGTATCACTGGCCTCAGTTGCATTGTGGACCCATGAGACGAGGAGGGGCCCATTCGTGAGTCGTATTCCCGTGATCGCTTACGACATAGCCTGCATCGTCTGGCTATACTGTTTCCTGACTGCATCCAAAGCTCAAACCACCACGCCTCCGGCGCTTTCAACTGAAGCACTGCTTGAAGCCAGAAAGTGGGAAGATTCGCTGAAGGATTTTATGTCCCAGGGCAAACGCTGATCTGGACAGCAAAATTTCTGTAGGAAGTATGTGGGTTTTTACAGGCTCTGGGCCAGCGAGTCATGCAGACTGGAGAACTTCAGGCATGTAAGATGGTCGGCTTTGTCCTTGAGCAGGGCATAGGAAGGCAGCAGACTTTGAGCAACAATGCCGCGAACATTTCCAATATTGACGGCTGAAAACAGCGGCAGCACTTGCAGGGAACTCCGGACCTGCAGAACAACCAATGCCATAAAGGTGTAGAGTCGGACATGGACGCCGGCATCCACCATCTCCTGCGCCAGCGAAGCAATCAACTGGTTGCCGCTATGCAATTGCGCATAACCAACCTGCTGCAGCAAGGCGGCATTGTGTGACATGCGGCGCATGCATTCCACCGTCAGGCTGACCTGTTCCCGGTAGATCCTCAGCAGTTCATCGCGGCCAAACGTCTCCTGCAAATACCGCTGCTGCGCCGGATTCATGATTTCTGAAAGCACTTCCAAGTTCACCGGGAGAAATGAATTCATCAAGTCACCCAGTTCCGCGTCCGGCGCCTGTCTCCGCCGCAGGTTCAAAAACGCTGCATACAGAAACAGCAGGAGAATGCCTGCTGATAATCCAATCCAGATCGCGAACATGGCGTTAGACATTGGTTTGCTCTCGTTGGTACACGCAAACTCTAACCCTGACCGCATCTGGGGTCAATGGAAATTGGGTATGGTAGCGGACACTTTGGTAATTCCGAAAATGTACCAAAATGGAACAGGCTGTAGCCGCCCTAAAACCCAGTATTTATGCTGTTTTTGGCCTTTTCAGTGACTGATCTAGCGGTCCGCCGGTTTGGCCAGGATGATCGCTGGAACCTCCTGTTTTTTTACGACTTCGTTAAATGCCGGTATGTCTGTGCCCAAAATCTGCTTCCATTTGGCCAATTGCTCATCCAGTTGTTTGCTGAGCATGTCAAATACTTCATAGGAAACCTGGGTTGGAGCCGAGTCCGCGCTTTCCACCACTCCTCCCAAAGCGACAAGATAATTGTTCAACCGGATGGGATAGTTCAGCACATCCTGCCCGCTTTTGGCCTTGGTCTGGATCAGCACTTCTTCCACTTCGGTCATCTTCTTGTCCAGCTGTTTTCCGGCGTCAGCCACGGCTTTTGCCTGCGGCTGTTTGTCCAGGCGCTTGTTTAGCTCCGTGATCTGGGCCCGGATATCGCGAATCTGGTTTACCGTTTCATGCGCCTGGGTAACCCGCTCGCGGATCTTGATGAGCAGATCGAACTGCTTTTCCAGGTCCTGCTGCGTGACCTTTAGCCGCGGATCGGGAACGATCTCCAGCGGGGCCGTGTATTGCTTGCCATTTACCGTTAGCCGTACCTGATATTTGCCGGGAACTGCTTCCGGGCCGTCCGTACTGCCGCTCCATAGCGGCGAATGCGGTACTTTGGTCGCGCCTTCATAACGCATGTCCCAGACAAAACGATTGAGCCCGGCTTCCGTGGGCAGTCCGCGCTCGGCCGGACGCCCGAAGCCCTCATCCTCGCCCGGTTCTGCTCCTGGCTGCTGCGGTTTGGGTGGATATTTGCGGATAACCTGGCCTTTTTGGTCCAGAATCTCAAGCGTGATGGGCGAGGCTTTCGTAGTCTCGATTGTTTCGCCAGCGGCTTCAGTCTTTGGCGGAACCGGAGCGTTTGCGGGATGCGTCTGTCCCGGCTCCTTGCCTTCTGTCGGCGACTCTTTGGCTGGAGTTGCAGCCGCAGTCCTAGCGCCGCTTTCAGCTTTCTTTTCTTCCGGCTTCTTGTCGCCCGGTTTCTTCAACGCCGTTTTCAGCGAATAGTAGATCACTGCACCATTGGGAGGATTCTGTCCGCGATCGCCACCGCCGCCAAAGAAGCCGCCGCCGAACGTTGTATGGTTGGCTGCGCTGGGCGTGTAGAGATGGACTTCTTCATTCGCCATGTCTGGCTTGTATTGCTGCAATGGAGAAAGATCGTCCAGCGCCCAGAATGCGCGTCCGTGGGTTGCCACTAGCAGATCATTACCGTGCACCAGCAGATCGTAAATGGGAGAGATCGGCAGATTGCCCTGGAACGTTTCCCAATGCGCCCCGTCATCCCAGGAGAAAAACACGCCGCGTTCGGTGCCGGCATACAGCAGATCTTTGCGTTTCTTGTCTTCACGCACCGCATGGACAAACGCGTCCGCGGGAAGGCCGCCGGTGATGCTCGCCCAGGTCTTACCGAAATCAGTCGTCTTGAAGATATACGGAGCAACGTCGTCCAATTTGTGGCGCTGCACGGAAACATACGCAGTGCCGGCGTTATATATGGAAGCTTCAATCATGCTCACGGTGCCCCATTCCGGCATCGCTTTGGGTGTTACGTTGGCCCAGTTCTTTCCGCCATCAGTCGTCACATGCACAAGGCCATCATCAGAGCCTGCCCAGATCAAATCTTTCTGCACCGGAGACTCGACGACAGAAAAAATTGTGTCATAGACTTCAACGCCGGTATTGTCTTTTGTGATCGGCCCGCCGGATGCCACCTGCTTGCTTTTGTCGTTGCGTGTGAGGTCCGGACTGATGATCTGCCAGTTCACGCCTTCGTCCGTCGATTTGAAAAGCACCTGTGCCGCAAAGTAGAGAGTCTTGGGATCGTGCGGAGAAAACACAATCGGTTCCGTCCACTGGAAGCGATATTTCTGGTCTGCGGCTGCGGCTCCAATGGGATTAATTGGCCATGGCGTCACGTTCTTTGTCTCTTCCGTGCGATGGTCATAGCGTGTAATCTCGCCGCCGTAAGAACCGGCGTAAACAATCTCAGGATCGCGCGGATCAGGCGCAATATAGCCGCTCTCTCCCCCACCCACGGAATACCAACTGGTGCGATCAATACCACCCGGCGCTGCGCTGGCAATCGCCACTGAAGAGTTGTCCTGCTGCGAGCCGTAGAGGTAATAAGGGAAACGATTGTCGGTGACCACGTGATAGAACTGCGCCGTCGGCTGGTTGGCCTGGTTGGTCCAGCTTGCTCCGCCGTTCGTGCTTACGTTGGCTCCGCCGTCATTTGATTCAATCATGCGGTTCGGATCGTTAGGATCGATCCACAAACCATGGTTGTCGCCGTGCGGCACGCGAATCGGACGGAAAGTTTTTCCGCCATCGTTGGAGCGATACATCCCAGTGTTCAGCACGTAAACGCCGTCAGCATTGCGTGGGTCGGCAAAAACGTGGGTGTAATAAAACGCGCGCTGCCGATATTGGCGATCACTGTTGGTCAGCGTCCATGAATCGCCGCCATCGTCAGAACGGAAGAGACCGCCTTTATCGGCTTCCACCAGCGCCCAAACGCGATTGCCGCTGTAAGCCACAGCCAGCCCAATGCGTCCGAGAATTCCATCCGGCAGCCCGTGGCCGGTAAGATGTTTCCACGTTGTGCCGCCATCAGTGCTGCGATATAGTCCGCTGCCCGGCCCGCCGCTGTCCATGCCCCACGGTGTGCGCCGCGCCTGCCACAGTGAAGCAAAAATCACGTTCGGGTTCGTGGGATCCATCGAGAGATCGATCCCGCCGGAGTTTTCGTCTTTAAAAAGGACTTTGGTCCAAGTCTTGCCGCCGTCGGTTGTGCGATAGATGCCGCGTTCCGGGTTCGCGCCAAACACATGTCCCAGCGCAGCTACATAAGCGATGTCAGGATTCTTCGGATTCACCGCGATACGGCCGATCGCGCGTGTTTCTTTGAGGCCAACATATGTCCAGGTTTTACCCGCGTCCATCGATTTATAAACGCCATTCCCGTTGATGATGTCGCCGCGAATGCACGCTTCGCCGGTACCGGCATAGATCACGTTTGCGTCGGAAGGCGCAACAGCAATCGCGCCGATAGAAGGCGCCATGTCTTTTACTTTGTCCGTCAAAGGACGCCACGTCAGTCCGCCGTCAGTGGTCTTCCATACACCGCCGCCCGTCGCGCCGAAATAATATGTGTGCTGGTCACCCACCACCCCGCTTACCGCCAGTACGCGTCCGCCGCGGTATGGCCCAATCAGCCGCCACGTTAGACCATGCCATGGACCTTTTGTTTCTTCCTGATCGGCATCGCTTGTGCCCGCCGGTTTCTCTGCGGCAGTGGGCTGCGTCTCAGCTTTTTTCTCCTCGCCCTTTCCGCCGGACTGCCTTTTGCTCTTGCCGGTTGCAGTCTTCTTGCTTCCTGCATTGCCTTGCGATGTATTGGCATCCGTCTGCGCAAACAAGCACAGAGAAAACAGGACCATGATGATCAGTATCGAGAGGAAGCTGTGGCGCGTGATTTTTTTCGCGGAAGCGGCGCAAGACATTTTCGATTTTCTCCAGGCGAACCGTAGTATTGCGAACCGCACATCCTAAATTCCCCAAACGGCAATAGCAATTCCCGCCGGCACAAACTGTTGCGTCCATTGCCTTCTGTGCCTTTCTAAGCAAAGTCTTCATTTTGCTTGACACCATTTCTGAGTTGCTGTATTTTTTCTCTGCCTTTGGCCTTGTTCATTTGCCATGGCAGCGTTTCAATAGCTCCACTTCAAGATTTCAAACCCGTCACCTATTGGCAGACCGCTTCCAATTGTCTGCAGTCACGGCAGGGTTCTCAAACAGTTTCAATTTTGGTTGCAATTGATTTCGAGGGAGGTACTCGGAATTGGCGCGAGCGCTTGGCCCACTTTGGGTCGTGGGTGAATCTCGTCTTCTGAAGGGATCTCGTTGACGGGAGGTTTCCCAAAATGGAACGCTTAGTCTCTTGTTTTCAAGGTTTTATAGAGAATTTTTATTGACTCCTAAATCGGAGTTGCTGTATGTTTGCCCGCGTTCCACTCGCTTGGCTTTGTGCCCGCAATGAGCAAGCAGAGGAACGCTTGAAATTTCCCACCCGTTCACCTTTGGCAGACAGGCCCTAATCGTCTGCAGTACGGCAGAGTTCTCGCTACAGAAAGTGCACTTCCACAAAATCTAGGAGGAACTCGCAATGACGAGGCGGAACATCTCTGTTGTAACACTTACAATCGCAGCGCTTTTCCTGGCAGGAGCAGCGTTTGCCCAGGTCACCGACCCGGGAGTTCGGAGCTCGACGGGAGTTAATGCCGGCCAGCCCCTGGCATCTATTTCGGCCAATGCCAGCGATCTGGCTTTGTTCAATAGCGGACTCGGGCAGTTCAACGAGCATCAAACGGTCACGGGAGACAACGTTGGTCTCGGACCCCGCTTTAACCTTGATTCATGCGGTGGATGCCATTCTCAGCCGGCACCCGGCGGGACTAGCCCCAGCGCCAATGTCTTTCCCAGTGTGGGACCTAACCCTCAGAGCCAGGTGATTGCCAACGGCACGGTAAGCAGCAGCACCAACGCCATCCCATCTTTTGTTACAGCCACCGGCCCGGTGCGTGAAGCCCGTTTCCCGTTTTTCTTTAACGCCAACGGCACGGTCAATGTTAATAACCCGAACGGCGGAGTTGAGGACCTGTTCACCGTGAGCGGACGCGCCGATGCGGCGGGTTGCAGCCTGACGCAGCCTGGCTTTGCCCAGGCAACTGCGGCCAACAACATCATCTTCCGTATTCCCACGCCGCTGTTTGGCTCGGGATTGATAGCGAACATTGACGATTCAACCCTGCTGAAGAATCAGGCGGCCCAGGCTGGCAATGCTTTTGGCGTCGCTGGGGCCTTCAACCGCAACGGCAACGATGGCACCATCACCCGCTTTGGCTGGAAGGCGCAGAATAAATCGCTCCTGATCTTTGCCGGTGAAGCTTACAACGTCGAAATGGGCGTCAGCAACGAACTCTTCCAGCAAGACCGTCCGCTGCCGGGCGAAGGTGGCGCTGGCGGATCCGGCCTAACCGGACTTCCGACGGGCTGCCTGAACCTTGCACATGTCGGCTACCCGGAGGACATCACTCACTCTGATGGAACCGACGCCTCGACCAGCTCCAGCGACGTAACGCTGTTCGCGGTCTTCATGGAAGACCTGGCTCCGCCTACGCCTTCCACCACCGTTCCCGGCGGCTCGACTTCGATCGCCCGCGGACGTACGCTCTTTACTT
The DNA here is from genome assembly GCA_020072645.1 of Terriglobia bacterium. Lineage (NCBI taxonomy): Bacteria > Pseudomonadati > Acidobacteriota > Terriglobia > Terriglobia bacterium. The sequence goes on along the minus strand of JAIQGK010000009.1, from coordinate 21,169 downwards.
CCGTTGGCTGCGCCGTATGCCATACGATATCGCTCACTACTCAGGCTTCGCAAAAGACCGCGGGCTTGAGCAGCGCCACCGCCAACCTGTTCTCCGATCTTGAGGTCCACCACATGGGCACAGGGTTGGCGGACAACGTATCGCAAGGCGGAGCCGGTGGAGACCAGTTCCGCACAGCGCCATTGTGGGGTCTGGGACAGCGGATATTCTTCCTGCACGATGGCCGCACCAACAACCTGGTCACGGTCGTCAATGCCCACGGCAGCAACGGCTCGGAGGCGAACGCCTCGCTCAACGCCGCCGCCGCTCTGAGCTTGACAGACCAACAGAACCTGATCAATTTCCTACGTTCGCTGTAAGCGGGCAATTTTGATCACAAACTCTCCGGGCGGGGCCGAAACTGGTCTTGCCCGGTTTTAAGAACAGTATTGGGTCGTTACAGTAGTTCCAAGGATGGTGAAGTATGCAGTACAGACGTTCGGGTTTCCTGATCATTATTTGCCTATTGCTATCATTCGTAGGCTGGGGTCAAAGCATCCAACCAGCCCAGATCCAACCAGCCCAGGAATCCCCCGCTCAAAATGCCCCGACGCAGAATGCCCCGGCGCAAAATATCCCGATCCAGCCAGATTCCCCAATGATTGGCGGGTCGATGAATGGTGGAGATTTTTCCACTGTTACCCATCCTAAGCCTGAGGCAATCGTCCCCAAAGACACCATCATCGTCAAGGGCGCATGGTCGAGTGCCAGCGATTCCACAACTCCGTTGCCGGAAGCCGCTGCCCTGACGAACAATGTCTTCACCGACGAATATTTTGGTATCACCTATCCTCTGCCGTCGGGCTGGATGCAGAAGTTCACGCCACCGCCTCCGTCGGATTCCGGCAGGTATGTGCTGGCGCAGCTAGGCCGGAGCGGTAGCTTCCAACTGGGCCAGAGCGATAGCTCCAAAGGGGAGAACACGGGCAGTATCATGTTCACCGCCCAGGACATGTTTTTTACGCCGCTGCCCGTCGCCAATGCGCGGCAGTTTGTGAACTACTCCAAAAACCATTTGCCAGAATACTATCAAGTGGAACTCAAGCCCACGCAGACCACAATTGGCGGCCAATCCTTCACGTTCTTTGCTTATTGGTCTCCGGATGCGGAGCTGCACTGGTACGTATTGGCTACCCAGATTCGCTGCCACGCTTTGGAAATCGTATTGATGAGCCGTAATTCCAAGGCGCTGCAGGATCTGGTCCTGGATATGAGCAACAAAATGAAATTGCCGGCGGAAGCCAGCTCAACCGGAGGCACGGGCGGGGGCAATGTCCCCGTGTGCATTAAGGATTACGCAGCCGGTGAAAACGTACTTGAGCGGGTTGAGCCCGTGTTTCCACAGCAACGGCATAACCCAGTGCCTGTGCGCATCATTATTGATAAGGAAGGCAAGGTCACGCACATCCACTTTCTGAGCGCGTATCCTGAGCAGCAAAACGTCATCAGTGATGCCTTGAAGCATTGGAAGTTCAGACCTTTCGAACGGAACGGGCAGCGATTCGAGGTTGAAACCGGCATCATGTTTGGCGCAGCCCCTCCGGCTGTTCTGGCGACTGACCGGGCGATGGACTGATCTAGGCCAAAGACATGAGAGAGTTTTCGAATTAGTCTTCAGGTCCTCGGCGCTCGGGATTTTCTAAAGGATTGGGAAAGAAGAATTGTTGCGGGATGTGATCCCTGGGAAACATTGTTTTATGAAGATCGGTTCTGGAATCAAAAACGCTTTCTTGTTTGTTTGCTGCTTTTCCGCGCTCTCAGCGTACGCAGCCGATGTTATCAACGGCACGGTGCGCAACCAGACCTCCGGCAAAGCAGCCGCCGGCGATGAAGTCATCCTGCTGCGTTTGCAAAATGGCATGGAAGAGGAAGCCAAAACGAGAGTCAATGCCGCAGGTGCGTTTAGCTTGCCTGTCTCCTCCGCCGATGTTCCGCATATTGTCCGCGTAGTGCATCAAGGCGTCAACTACGATCAAACCGTGAGAGTCACCGGAGCGCTTGAGGTCGCTGTTTACGATTCCGTGCCGCGCATCCGCAACCTACAAGGGAACCTTGGCATCGCGGAGGTGGAATCAGACGGAGAAACGCTGAAGGTCACGGAGATGTACAGCATCGCGAATGAATCCGTTCCGCCGGTTACGCAAGCGGGGCCGCGCAACTTCGAGATTTCTATTGCGCCCAAAGCCACGCTGGATTCGCTGGTGGTGAAGAAGGGTAGCGGCGTCTGGGTAAATCTTGCGCCTGTTCCCATTAAAGGGCAGCAAGGGCGCTACGCCGTGGATTTCCCCATCAGGCCGGGAGATACGCTGTTCAAATTTGTTTACCACCTTCCTTACAGCGAACCGACCAGGTTGCAGGTAAAGCTTCCGTATCCGATCAGGAATTTCGCCATCATGCATCCGCCTTCTATGTCATTCAAGCCGTCGTCGGTCGCGGCTTTCACTAGTCCCGGTATGGCGCAGGGACTCCGTGTGGAACAGGCAGTTGGCAAGCCGGTGCGCGACGTGGCTGCGTTTGAGATCTCAGGGATTGGCTTGGCGGCAACGACCCAGCCAGCAAGAGCTTCATCGACCATGAGTTCTCCTGCTGCTGTTGGCTCCCTCAAGCCTGAGACGCCTGCTGCAGTCACCCTTCCTGTAGTTCCCGGCTGGCAAGAAAATCCAATGTGGATACTTTTTAGCGGGGTTGCCGTGCTTCTTACAGCACTCGCGTACGTGATCTGGAAAAAGCGAAAAAGAATGGTTTAGCTCAGAGTTGGGCGCCTTTGCCCGACAAAGGATCATCAAAGAAGTTCGCAACAAGTAGGAAGGTTTCTTGTTCTCTACCGGTGGCGTGTACGCATCGCATCCGAGCGAAGGATGAAGACTGTTCCCAAATTGGAAATTGAAAATTCAATTTCAGTTTGAGGTTTCTTGACCTTGCTCCTTCTCTCCGATATAACTTTTCTCCATCTGGTAATGGGAAGCGCGGTGAGAATCCGCCACTGCCCCGCAACTGTATGCGCTGAGAACCTGGGCAACATGCCACTGGATGGTCTCCATTTAACGCCTGATGTTGGCGTGAATGAGCGAGGACGATCCGGGAAGGCGCTTCAGGTTCATTGAGGCGTAAGTCAGGAGACCGGCCAGATGCCCGTCAAGGGCGTTCCGGCTGCGCAGGGAGAGCCGGAGAGCTTTCTTGCGATTTCTCGGGTTCGATTTTACTGTTGCAAGTTGTTACTGACCGCCAAGCCTCTTGCCGCTCAGTTTTTTGCAATCGTTCGACCGATCCTCAGTTCAACGTGCTGATCTCCGATTTGTTGCACGCGCAAGAATGCCCTCCACTCCATCGGGCCGCCTGCGTCCATTGACTACTTCCGCGGGAGGAGTCTTACTGATGAAATCGCTCTTTTATGCCAGTCTTGTGCTGGCGCTTGCACTCGCAGCTATCTCAGCCATCGCCGAGGGCGGCATCATTCACGGAACAGTCACGGATCCTCTTGGCGCCGTCGTTTCCGGCGCTCAAGTCGAGTTGCTTCGCCAAGGCAAACAAGTATCTGTAACCACGACGGATTCCGAAGGGAAGTATAGATTCCTGCCCCTTCCGGCCGGACGCTACCAGGTCAGAACCACCGCGCCATCCTTCGCGACGCAACAAAGTGACGCCATCTACATTGGAAGCAGCAGCAATGCTGCGCTTGATATCACCTTGAAGGTTGGCAGCGTGTCCCAGCAGGTAGTCGTTTCCGCCACGGGCACCAGCCTGCCGGAAACGCAGACAGGCGCTTCAGTGTCCGTGGTGAACTCAGATCAATTCCAGCACAAGCCGGAAGTGCTGGAGACGTTGCGGCCAGTTGCGGGCGTTCAGGTCCTGGAAAGTGGCCAGCGCGGGATCAGTGAATCTCTTTTCATACGCGGCGGAGAGAGCAAATTCAACAAAGTCTTGCTGGATGGCGTGCCCCTGAATGAAATCGGCGGGACGGTTGATTTTGGCGGAATCTTCACCACTGGGATCGACCAGGTTGAAATCCTTCGCGGCCCCAACAGCGTGCTTTATGGCGCTGACGCGCTTTCTGGCGTGGTGAACCTGACTACGTCACAAGGCTCAACCTTCACTCCGCAAGTCAGCTATGCGTTTGACGCAGGAAACTTCAACAGCCTGCATAACGATCTTTCTTTCGGCGGCATCTTCCGGCAGATCGATTACTTCTCAGAGTTTGCGCGATACGATGGCGGCAATATCTCCAGCAATCCTAACTTTCACAATGGAACCTATGCAGGCAACTTTGGCTGGTCTCCCGGCGCTTCCACCAGCTTGCGTCTGACGGTACGTCGAGTGGCCGCAAAGGTTGATGTTCCCAACGCAATCGATTTCTTCGGCATCCCTGACGATTCTTTTCAGACGGAAGACAATACCTACATCGGCGCGACGCTGCAGAACCAGACTACCTTGCACTGGCACAATCTGCTGCGTTACGGCGCCATGCGCCAGAACTCGGAGTTTGTGAATCCATCACCGACGGGAATACCTGATCCTTTTGGAAACTTTCTTGGGAATGTGCTGACGATTCGGGGGGCCAACGGATTCAGCACCACAGGCCAAGCCATTCTGGACTTTGCGGGCGACTATCCCCAGCATTTCTTTATCCTGAATAATAGTGACCTGCTTACGTTCCAGTCTGATTATTCGTTCGGCACTCGCCTGACCGCGCTCTTTGCTTTCCACTTTGAGAACGAACGCGGGCCCAAACCGGTGGAGCGGACCAACTATAGTTACACCGGAGAAGTGCACGGCAATTTGTGGAACCGGCTCTACGCTACGCTTGGCGTAGGGGTGGAGAAGAATGCGGTGTTCGGCGTGGCCGCCACACCTCGGGCTTCGCTAGCCTACTACCTTGTGCGGCCGAGTGCCAGCGGTGTACTTGCCGGCACCAAACTCAAATTCAATTACGGGCAGGGAATCCAGGAGCCGGACATTTTTTCCGCCAGCAATTCTTTGTTCGGGTTGCTATCGCAACTGCCAGACGGTCCGCAGCTGATATCACAGTTTCATGTAGGCCCAATTGGGGCGGTGCGGTCGCGCAGCTTTGACGGCGGCATTGAACAGCTCTTCTGGGATGGCCGCGCAAAGCTCGCTCTCACCTTTTTTGATAACCACTTCTCCGACGAGATCGAATTCGTCAGCCAAGACGGGCTTGCCTTGCTTGGTGTCCCTGCCGAGGTGATTGCGCAGGCGCCTTTCGGCGCCAGTGTCAATTCGCTGGCTACGCGTTCGCTCGGCGCGGAAAGCGAACTCGAACTCAGTCTCGGCCACGGCTTCACCGCGCGCGCTGCTTACACGTATCTCGATGGCATCGTCCGCCGGTCTTTCTCCAGTGATGAACTTTTTCCTTCGTTCAATCCTCTGTTTCCAACTATTCCAATCGGTGCCTTTTCCCCGCTGGTTGGGAACCGGCCTTTCAATCGCGCTCCCCATGTTGCCAGTGTTTATCTTGGGTATGCCCGGCGCAAGTTGGCGCTTGCTCTGAGCGGCAACTTTGTTAGCCGTCGAGACAGCAGCACGTTTCTCTTCGACTCTTCGTTTGGTTCGACTATGCTCCTTCCCAATCGAAACCTGGCCGAGGCCTACCAGAAGATTGACGTCAGCGGCAGCTACCGTCTGAACCGTTATATTCAGATTTACTCGGCCATCGAAAACCTCGCCAGCCAGCACTATGATCCGGCTCCGGGCTTTCCTGCGTTGCCGTTCAACTTCCGCAGCGGGATCAAAGTCACGATTGGTGGAGAAGGGCCCAAGTAGATCAGCGGAATCTTCGCGAAATCGGCGATGAATGCCGCGCCGGATTTTTTGCCGGAATTAGCAAAGTTCTACTTTTTAAAAGTTATCGTATTGCGATACAATGCCAGCTGCGAGATCCTCGCGGAGCGTACTTTCCTATCCCCCGGGTCTTGATTTTTCCATGTTGAGTTGTGCTCACAAGTGGGTCTTTGCGATTGGGCTCCTGGCGGTGCTCGTGGTATTTATTGCACCTTCTGTCGATTTGCCGGCGACGGCGTTGCGCGCCCAGCAGAATGCTCAATGCATCATGCTTGGGATAACTCTTCTCAGAGCAGCGATTCTTTTCGCAATGGTCCTGTTTTTTTACAGGCGCGACAATCTTTGTACGTCGTTGAGGCCCGTCGTTCGCCTGCACCCTTTGCTCTGCACGTTTCTTTGTTAGTTACCGCACCGGCCTTTTCGTCGCTACAAATTTGTTTGCACATGGCTTCTGAAAAAACCTCACTGGTGGGTCGCTAATGTTTACAGTTCTTTCTTTTGGTCACGATCGGTATCGCTTGCTTTCTCGCCATAAAGTCCTTGTTGCCGCAGGGTTTCGCGTGAATTCCAGGGACAATCGAGACGATGTCCTGCGACTGCTGAAATCACATCGGTTCCATGTTGTGGTGATTGGGCATCTTGTTCCCATGGAAGACCGCAATGAGGTCGCACGGCAAGGCAAGTTCCTGCAAAATGCGCGCGTCATCTTTCTCTACAGAGACAGAATCGCTGGAGCCGAACTGGCCGATGCCGTGCTCACCGTGGACGGATCGCCAGAGGACTTAAATTCAACGGTGTTGCGGCTGGCCCGTGGGAATATCGAGGATGCGGACTGGTCTACGAATGTGGTCTGACTGTGAAATTATTGGTCGCCAGCCGTGCCGTTTCTCTTGAGCTGCCTGGTGACCAAAGGCCATCTACCAACGACCTCATGCCAGCAAGCCATTGTTGACCCTATGATTGTGGGTGGAAGGGCCGTTCGGACCGTACTCCCCATGGAACTTGCAGCCGAGACTAAACTGAACACCGCACAACATTACTCGCCGACGTCCACGCCTGTGCTGGATGTCTTCCGCCCTTTGCCGCCACAGACGAAAGAAAGCCTGAGCGCGGGCGAATACTTTCTTGCCAGCAGCCTGGCGATTCTGATTCTGGTTGCGCTGCCCAGCCTTCGCTCCGTCATTCAAATTGCGCCGGGATATTGGGCCGCCCTGATTCCAGTGATTGCTGCTCTAAGCGCCGGTTTTGCCCACGAAATGGGCCACCTCCTGACTGGATGGCTTTTTGGCTTTAGCGTCAAGCAGATCAAAATTGGCGCGCTACATTTGGGCAGGCACGCGCGTTGCGGTGAACCCTATTGCGGAGACGTGATTACTCTGGGCGCTTCTGTACTTGAGCCGCGCGTGAGCAATCAAGATGACGCTACGTTGCGCCGCCGCTTATTGTTCTTGATGTTGGGAGGCCCAGTCGCCAGCATATTGCTGGCAGGAGCGCTGGAAGCCATTTACTACATCTTTGAGCCCGGCTTTCTTGTTGGTTTCAGTCTGCATGTAGGAGCGTCATTCTCCGGGCTGATTGCGATTGCTGCTTCTCTGCCTGACGTGAATCGACGCGGCATCTTTTCTGACGGCGCACGCCTTCTGATGCTGCTGCGCAAAGACGCCAAGGCTGAGCGCTGGCTTTCCAACATTCGCTGCCAGATGGCGCTGAATCAGGGCCGCCATCCGCGCGACTGGGACCAGGGCTGCGTCTCCCGCGCCGCGGCGGTCTCTGACGATTCGCGCGATGCTTATCTTTCACGCTGGTTGGCTTACTTGTGGGCCGCTGAACGCCAGGACATCACCTGTGCTACCAAATATCTGGAAGGCGCGCTGGAAGTTCTTTCCTACGCCACGCCCAAGATGCGCGATCATCTTTTTCTTGAGGCGGCAGTTTTTCAGGCATGGTTCCGCGACAATCCTTCCAAGGCTCTGTTCTGGGTTTACCGTATCCGCAACAATAAGCTCACGCGACTGCAAAAGCAGCGGCTGGATATAGCGTTGCTCTGGGCAGAGGGTCGCCTGTTCGATGCCTGGGAGAAGCTGGGTACGGGATATCTTGCTGAATTGCGCGCGTTGCCGGTTTCCCCGGGACGCACGCTAGTGGAAGAAAGCGCCGCGGAGTGGAAGCGCCAGATGGAGTCGCGCATGTTGACGCGCGCGTGGCGCAGCATGTTTTCGATCTCAAGCCAATTGGAGCCTTCTGCGTTGCAGGCGGCCTTTGAGTCGCCGGAAAAGCACAAAATGGCTTCGTGGTAAAATTTTCACGTGTCCCCTTTCCGCAAACTGCAAGGCGGACGTGTAAAATCGCGGCCACGCCAAAGCGCTACTCATCTCGTCATCATCACCGGCATGTCAGGTTCCGGAAAAGCTTCAGTGCTCAAGGCATTTGAAGACCTGGATTATTACTGTGTCGATAACCTTCCCATTGACCTGATTCCGCGTTTCGCCGATCTGGCAAAGCAGTCCGCGGAAATCGAAAAAGCCGCGCTGGTGGCCGATATTCGCGAAGGCGAGCAACTCAAGCGCCTGCCTAAGATCATCCAATCGCTGCGCAAACAGATCAAGACAACGGTGCTTTTTCTTGAGGCCTCTGACGAAGCGCTATTGCGCCGCTTCAGTGAGACGCGCCGCCCGCATCCACTGGGCAAGGATTCCACCGTGAAGAAAGCGCTCCAGCAGGAGCGCCGCCTGTTGCAGCCCATTCGCACGCTGGCGGATATTGTGGTGGACAGCTCAAAGTTTAACGTGCATGAACTGCGTTCACACATCACGGCCAAGTTCACCGCCGGCAGCACGGACAAAGACATTATGGTTTCGGTCGTCAGCTTTGGCTACAAGGCTGGCGTGCCCAATGATGCTGATCTGCTCTTTGACGTGCGCTTTTTGCCGAACCCCCACTTCATTCCCGCGTTCCGGCCTTATACCGGACGCCATCCGCAGGTGGCCAAGTATATTCGGTCTTTCCCACAGACACAGGAGTTTATCGATCGCATCTCCGCGTTGCTGGTTTACCTGATGCCGCATTATGTGCGCGAAGGCAAGAGCTATCTGACCATCGGCTTTGGCTGCACCGGAGGCCAGCACCGCTCTGTCTTTATTGCGGAAGAAGTAAAGAAGCTGCTGGCTAGGGCTGGATATCCGGTGAAGGTTATCCATCGCGATTCACCCCGGTAACTGACAATACTTTACATTCATTCAGTTGGCCGCATTTCAGCCGCACTCCTTTAGAATGGGAGCAATGTTTTCTGCCGCCAAGGGTGTCGTATGCGACAACTGACAAGATTGCTCGCGTACCTGCGTCCTTACGCGCCGCATTTCATCGGCTCTGTGCTGTTGATGGCCGTTGTCGGCGCCATGGAAAGCTTCCGCATCATTTTGATGGGGCCGATCATTGATAAGGTCCTGAACCCCAAGAGCCCAGGGCGTTCACTCACACTGTTGCCCAACCTTCCCGGCACGCACCACGTGGTTTATCTACAGGATTTTGTTCCCCAGCATTTCCGCAATCCTCTTACGGTGGTCGCCGTGGCTCTGGTGGGGACGGCCCTGATCAAGGGCGTTTGTGACTACATTGGCACTTATCTGGTGAATCACGCAGGCTTTGGCTTGATCACGGACCTGCGCAACCGCCTGTATGACACGATTCTCCGGCGGTCGATTTCATTTTTCTCCCGTCATTCCACTGGCATGTTGGTTTCAACCGTCGTAAATGACGTTGAAAAAGTGCAGGTGACGCTCACCATTGCGCTGGCCGAGTTCCTGCAGCAGTTGTTTACCCTGCTCTTTCTTGTTGGCGCGGTGATTGTACTGGGACACAAGCTGGCGTGGGTACTGCTGATCTTTGTTCCGTTTGTGATTGTTTCCGCCGGCAAGATCGGACGGCGTGTACGCAGCACGACGCGCAAAGGCCAGGACAAACTGGCCGATATCCAGAACATTCTGCATGAGAGCATTGCCGGCAACCGAATCGTGAAAGCCTTTGGCATGGAAAATTGGGAGAGCAGCCGCTTTCATACCGCTGCCAGAAAGCTTTTCCGCGCTAATTTGAAATCGGTTGCGGCGCAGGCCGTCAGTTCGCCGCTGATGGATATAGTCGGCGTGCTGGCCATCGCGCTGCTGCTTTGGGTGGGCCGCAACCAGATCAACAGCGGCGCCATGACGCCCGGCGTTTTTATCGCGTTTATTATCGCGGTCTTCCGTCTTTACGATCCCGTGCGCAAAATGGCGTTTTTCAATAACAGCTTTCAGCAGGCGCTGGGGGCGTCACAGGAAATCTTCCGTTTTATCGACGAGGAAGATGACATCCAGGAGCGGCCTGACGCGATTGCGCTACCCGCTTTTCGCGAGCGCGTGCGTTTTGAAAACGTCTGCTTCTCTTACGGCGGCGCGAATGGTCCGGAAACGGAAATTCTGCACAATGTGAACCTAGAAACACGCGCCGGAGAAGTTGTGGCCATCGTGGGTTCCAGCGGCGCGGGCAAGACCACGCTGGTCAATCTGATTCCGCGCTTTTTTGACGTAACTTCAGGCGCGGTCAAGATTGATGGACATGATATCCGTGACGTGACGCTGGCCTCATTGCGCGCGCAGATTGGCGTAGTGACACAGGAAACCATCCTTTTTAATGACACGGTGCGCAACAATGTGGCTTATGGTCAGCCGCACGTTACCGGAGAAGCTGTGATTGAAGCCGCCAAAGCGGCGCTGGCGCATGATTTTATTCTTCGCTTGCCCGAAGGATACGACACCATGATCGGCGAGCGAGGATTGCGGCTTTCCGGCGGAGAGCGCCAACGCATCGCGATCGCCCGCGCGCTTCTGAAGAACGCGCCAATCCTGATTCTGGACGAAGCCACCTCGTCGCTTGATACGGAGTCTGAAGCGCTGGTGCAGGGCGCATTGCAAAACCTGATTTCCGGCCGAACAGTGTTTGTGATTGCGCACCGGCTGACTACGGTACGCCATGCTGACCGTATTGTGGTACTGGAGGGCGGACGTATTGCCGACTCCGGCACACATGAGGACCTGCTGACCCGTCTGGGAACCTACCGCAAATTATATGAATTGCAGTTTATGGAAATAGACCCCAAAATGGTTGACGAACCCGGCATTGCCGTCCGTGAAGCCCAGATCAAAAATTAGGTCCTAAAAACTAAAAAGGTCCAAGAAAATAACTATGTCCATCCGATCCATGACCGGATTTGCGCAGGTAAAGTCTCAGGCAGGCGAAGGCACTTCATTTACCCTGTCGTTGAAGTCCGTGAATCATCGCTTTCTTGATCCCCAGCTACGCATGCCGCTGGAGATGGACGAACTGGAGATGAAGATCCGCCGCGTGCTAAAAGAACGGCTGGCCCGCGGGCACATTGACGTAACGCTGGGCGTGGAGCGCCGGGGCGGAGCGGGCTATGAATTCAATCGCGAACTGGTAGGCGGTTACGTTGAGGCGTTCCGCAAGGCGTCGCGCGAATTCGGCACCACCGGCGAGCCCGATTTGAACAATGTGTTCCGCATGCCCGGCGCACTGGGCGCGATGACTCCGGTGGACGGCAATTTTGAAACGTCAGTCCTGGCGGCGCTGGAACAGGCAATCCAGAAGCTGAATGCTATGCGCGAGCAGGAAGGCCGTGGCATGGAAGCCGAACTGCGCCGCCGGCTGGATTCGCTGGAGAAGGCCACGAATGAAGTGGACAAGCTCCGCGCTGCCGTTTCAAAAGCCTACATGGAAAAAGTCCGGTCGCGCATGCTGGAACTGATTGAAAACGCCGACGAGGACCGTGTGCTGCAAGAGGCCGCCATCCTGGCCGAGCGCAGTGACATCCAGGAGGAGCTGGTCCGCCTGAACACTCACATTGATCACTTCCGCAAGCTGCTGAACCAGGGCGGCGAAGTGGGCAAAAAGCTGGATTTTCTGTTGCAAGAGCTGAACCGCGAAGCCAACACGCTGCTTTCAAAAACTTCTGGCGTGGCAGGCGAGGGGCTGCGCATTACCGAGCTGGGATTGCTGATGAAATCGGAGATTGAGAAATGCCGCGAGCAGGTACAAAACCTGGAATGAGCAGCATCCGATACATCATCTCCGCGCCTTCCGGTTCCGGCAAAACCACGCTGGTGAATGAACTGCGCCAGTACGTGCCGAACCTGGAATTTTCTATCTCTTACACCACGCGCCTACCGCGCGGCAGCGAGCAGGATGGCCGCGAGTATCACTTCATTACGCGCGAAGAATTTGAAGCGATGATTGCGCGCGATGCCTTCCTTGAATACGCGCAGGTGTTTGACAAATACTATGGGACCGCCCGCTCAGTCTTGCAGCACGCGGAAGAGCACGGCCATGATTTGCTGCTCGATATCGATGTGCAGGGCGAGCGCCAGGTGAAAAGCAAAATGCCGGATGCAGTGAGCATTTTTGTCCTGCCGCCCAGCCGGGCAGAATTGGAATCGCGCCTGAGAAAACGCAGCCAGAGCGAGAATGTTCTTGCCGAAGACGTCATCCGTCGCCGCCTGGACGAAGCCCGCCGCGAGATTGAGAACTATCCCAACTATGACTACATTCTGATCAATGATCGCCTGGAGCAGTCGGTAGACCAATTGCAGGCGATTGTCCTGGGTGAGCGCATCCGGAGGTCTGGGAAACCGCCTTCCGCGGCGGAAAAACAATATCTGGCGACGGCCGAAAAATGCCTGAAGGCCAACATGGAAGATAAAATCAGGGGAATTCTGGCCACGTTTTGAAGGCCGTGGTTTTGCCTGGAAGGCTGTAATGTCCCTGTATTCTGTAGTGAGCTAGTCATCTCAAACCCAAGCTCGATTGTTACTATAGGGTTCCCTCGCCTCGCTCGGGATACACAAAAAGAAAAAGCGTCCCAATCCTGCCACTATGACTCTATTTCCAAGCAGGCTACAATTTTTGCTATGAAGGTCGCTCTGGGAGTTACGGGGGGAATAGCCGCGTATAAGGCGGCTGAACTGGTCCGTCTATTGCAGGATCGCGGCATCCGCGTACAGGTGGTGATGACACGCGCAGCGCAGGAGTTTGTCCGTCCGCTGACCTTTGCTGCGCTGAGCGGCGAAAAAGTGATTACCGATCTGTTTGGCGCAGGCGCTGAAGAACCTAATATCGATTCTGCGGTCGAACACATCGCGGTGGCCCAGGCGATTGATGCATTGGTTGTTGCGCCTGCTACTGCCGACGTGATCGCCAAATTCGCCCACGGCGAAGCCAACGATTTTTTAACGACATTGTTTCTTGCCACCACTGCACCGGTCGTTGTGGCACCCGCCATGAACGTAAACATGTGGGAAAACGCCGCCACGCAGGCCAATATTCAAACGCTGAAGGCCCGTGGAGTTGCGGTTGTAGAACCGGACAGCGGTTACCTGGCTTGCGGCATGGTGGGAGCAGGGCGGCTGGCTGCGAATGAGACGATTGTCTTGGCAGTGCTCAAGGCCTTGAAGGCGGAGCAGGACCTTGCTGGGGAGACTGTATTAGTCACGGCGGGGCCCACGCGCGAGCCGATTGATCCGGTGCGTTACATCGGCAATCGATCCAGCGGGAAGATGGGCTATGCGCTGGCGGAAGCGGCGTTGCGCCGGGGCGCAAAAGTCATTCTGATCTCTGGGCCAACGGCGCTCAAGCCCCCGTCATCGGCGGAAGTTGTTCAGGTGCAGACGGCGCAGCAGATGCGTGATGCCGTGACGGCGCATTTTGAGCGCGCGACAATCGTGATCAAAGCTGCCGCGGTGGCGGATTTCACCGTGCGAGCGGCCGCCGACGAAAAAATCAAGCGCAAAGGCCCCATGACGCTGGAACTCGAGCCCACCATCGACATCCTGGCCGAACTGGGCGCGAAAAAAGGCAGCCGCATCGTTGTGGGCTTTGCCGCCGAAACTACTGATGTGCTAGCGAACGCGCGCAAGAAGCTGGAAAGCAAATCGCTGGACGCCATCGTGCTCAATGACGTCTCGCAGCCCGGGATAGGATTCGACTCAGAACGCAACGCCGTCACGATCCTTACACATGCTGGAGCAGAGACCGTGCCGGAAACGAGCAAATGGGAAGTCGCGCATCGGGTGCTGGATGCGGTTGTGAAGGTCAAACTGGAACGTACACGGCTCGGCTTTGAACAAAAAACCAAACCTCACCACAGATAACACTGATAGCACTGATTTACACGGATCAAAAAGTTCAAATAGGACCACTTCCAATTTGTAAATCCTTGTCATCCGTGGTGAGATTTGTTTTTATGTGAAAAGCAACACGACTCCAGCAATCCAGATAAAAAGTCGCTAGTGCTTATGCCCGCCTTGGCTTGCCAGCCGGTCTACGGCTTTGCAGGTTCCATCACCACCAGCTTGCGAAATAAAATCAGGATCAACAGGAGCATTGGACCGGCCAGGATATGGAGCGACTGAAATGCAGCGGCAGCCGGCCTCGCCTAATGACACATTCTTGAGAATGTATTCTGATGACTCGGACTTCACCAGCACCTGCTGCGAACTCATTGGCTGTTTGTCAATCGAATAAGAGTCTTTCACCGAATATCCCATTCCGCTAAATGCGGGATATATCCCGTAATTATTTTTCAGCCAATCGGCCAGCGGCTTGAGCTTGGGATCATCGTAGAGCTTGGCTGCATAGTTGAAGGTTTGCGCGAGTGCGGAAGGAACTTCCCTCACTGGAGGATCGCTGAACGCCTTTGCAAAGCACGCCATCTGCGTGGCAGGATCACTGGGGGCGTTCTCACAAGCGCCGGGAGGCAGGGGAACATCACGCTGGACTGCCAGAAACACATTGGGCCATGTAGCTAGAACGGCATCCACCGCTTCCGGATGCGGCGGACGGCAGCGCATGGCTACCAGCACCTTTCCATCATCGTTCACCAGTCCTGAATAGTAGGGCATTTCTGCAAGCTTGAGCGGCGGCGAGTAGAGTACGGTAGCCGTGGTGAAAGCACGCAAAGCTCCAGGAGCGGAAAGCTTTGTAATCTGTGTAATAACTGTGCCTTTGCTGGGAAAGATCAAGCGCAAGTAATCGCCCGGCAGAGACTCGCGTACTGAGCCGGAAACCACGACCGGAGCCGGTGGCCGCGCTTGAATGGAATCCGGCGTCGCAGCACGATGATGAGCCGCGCAGCCAGTAGCGAAAAAGCCTAGGCAGGAGCAGACAAGAACAAATAAAGAGCGCATAAGATACTTCCTTAGAAAAGCTTGCATTGGGAAATAGAACGCTATTTATGCTGTGATTCCTTCGTTATGATCCGCGCCCGCATCAGGATCGTCAACCGAAAAGGGCCAAGACTCAGCCTTTACACCATTCATCGAGCGGCGGCTAGAAACAAACACGGAGAAAAACAAAAAGGTCCTGACGCCGTTTACTTCTTTTGCCTAACCATTTATTTTTGCTTGCAGCCATGCCCAAGTCCCTCGATCCGCAAACTAGGAAACATCTTGCCGCCCGCGTGAAATATTACAAAGAGATGGGCATCCATGATTTCTATCGCCAGCCCATCGACCAGAGCGCTGAACTGGCATTGCAGCCGGTAGCTGAGAGTACTCCTGAGAGCGCACCGATGAAGACCCAGATTTCGCCGTCGTTACCGCCCGTGGTCGGCGACAAGCCTTCGGCACTGAAACTAATTCGTGAAGACATAGGCGACTGCACGCGTTGCCGACTGCACAAAGGACGTACCAACCTGGTATTTGGCGTGGGCAATGTGAATGCCGACCTGATGTTTGTTGGCGAAGGCCCTGGCGCTGATGAAGACGCGAAAGGCGAACCGTTCGTCGGGCGCGCAGGACAGCTCTTGAACAACATGATTTCCGCCATGGGAATCAAGCGCGAAGACGTTTACATTGCGAACGTAGTGAAGTGCCGGCCGCCCAGTAATCGCACGCCGGAAAAAGATGAGTGCGATACCTGCTCACCTTTTCTCATGCGGCAAATTGACGTGATCAAGCCCAAAGTCATCGTTGCGCTGGGCGCCGTGGCGGCCAAGAACCTGCTGGCTGTGAATGATTCCATGGCCAACCTTCGCGGACGCTGGTATGACTTTCGAGATTCCAAGCTCCTGGTGACGTACCATCCGGCGTATCTGCTGCGCGATCCGCGGCAGAAAAAGGAAGCGTGGAAGGATCTGCAGATGGTGATGAAGTATCTGGGATTGAACCCGCCTTCGGCCAAGAGCACGCCTGAGTAGTATCGGGCGATAGCCAAACTCCGGAAGGGCAGTCGCCGCCACGCCGCTCAGCTCTTCCCGTACAATCTTCTCTTAGCTCATGCCCACCTTTTGCGACGTAGCATTGCCAGTCCCGCTGGACATGGCATTCACCTACAAAATTGCCGAGCAGCAGCCGGTAGTAGGTGGACGTGTGCTCGTGCCGTTTCGCAACCAGCGCATCTCCGGCGTGGTGACGGCGATTCATGATCACGCACCTTCCATGCAAGCCAAGACCGTGATCCAGGTGCTGGATACCGAGCCCGTCTTGGATGAAGGGTTGATGAAGCTGGGGCAATGGATCGCGCAGTATTACCTGGCTCCGATTGGCGATGTGTTTCGTGGCATGTTGCCGCTTGCCGCCGAGATCAAGAAGGCTAAGCTCTATCGGATCACTGAAGTTGGTTACGAGGCGCTGCATGCTTCAGCCACCGCGGGCTCGTCGCGCCGATCGAAACAGGACATTGACACGCAGATGATTGAGTACGCGGTGCTCGATTATCTGTCTATGTCTGACGAGGCGCTGGAAGGAACGATCCGTTCCGCCACGGGCGCGAACCGGCAAGTGCTCGATCTCTTGCTGCGCAAGAAATGGATTGCGCGGGAAGACGTTTCTTCTGTCCGCGACGCGCAACGGACAGTGCAGGTGGCTGTTCTCAAAGAGCTTTTTCCTGGAAAACCAGGCGGCAAGCTGAATGAGAATCAGCAGAAGATCGTCGCGTTGCTTCAGCAGCAGGCAGGCAGGGTATTGGTGGAGCAAATTCGCGAGCTTGCTGTGCCGCGCACGACGCTGCAAACGCTGGTCAAGCGCGGCATCGTGGAACTGGTGGAGGAGCAGGCTGATTTCAGCGTCAGCAGCATGAAGAAGCGCGGGCCCTCACACCTGGACTTTATCTTTAACGCGGAACAGAAAGCCGCGCTGACGGCGATTCAAAGGTCGGTGGCAGAACAGAAATTTTCAGTCTCGCTGCTGCACGGGGTCACCGGCTCGGGCAAGACGGCGGTTTATCTGGCGGCGATGCAGGCAGTGCTGGAGCAAGGGCGTGCGGCGATCTTGTTGGTGCCGGAGATTGGGCTCACGCCAGCCGCTGCGGCGAATCTGCATCAGGTGTTTGGGGATGAAGTCGCCATACTGCATTCGGCGCTTTCTGCCGATGAGCGCGCGGAGCAGTGGCACCGCATAAGGCGTGGCGATGCGCGGATAGTAGTCGGCACGCGCTCAGCGGTTTTTGCGCCGGTGGAGAATCTGGCGCTCATCGTGGTGGACGAAGAACACGACAGCTCATACAAGCAGGAAGAAACGCCGCGCTATAACGGACGGGATGTTGCGGTAATGCGCGGCAAGCTCACGAACGCAGCGGTGGTGCTGGCTTCGGCCACGCCCGCGATTGAGTCCTACCACAATGCAGAGGCAGGGAAGTATCGGCTGATTGAACTGAAAGAGCGCGTGGAGAGGCGGCCGCTGCCTGAAGTCGAGCTGGTGGACATGCGATCTGAGTTTCAGCAGACCGGCGAAGACCAGATTTTTTCCCGCCAACTCATTCAGGAAGTGACCGACCGGCTGGATCGCGGCGAGCAGGCGATGGTGTTGCTGAACCGTCGAGGGTATTCATCGGTTGTTCTATGCCGCGCTTGCGGTGAGACGCTGCAATGCAAGAACTGCACGATTGCCATGACCTATCACAAGGCCGCGCACCGCATGGAGTGCCATTATTGCGGCTATCGGCAGGCGGTTCCCAAGCGCTGCATGGCGTGCAACAGCGAGCACATTTTCTTTCTGGGAACGGGGTCAGAGAAAGTTGAAGAGCGGCTGCACGCGGCATTTCCGCAGGCGCGCATTGGCCGCCTTGACCGCGACACCGTGCGCAATCGGCATGACTTTGAGCGGGTGCTCAACCAGTTTCATGCGGGAGAAATCAATCTTCTGGTCGGCACGCAGATGATTGCCAAAGGGCACGACGTTCACGGCGTCACGCTGGTGGGCGTAGTTGGAGCGGATTACGCGCTGGGATTTCCCGACTTTCGCGCCGCCGAACGCACGTTTCAATTACTGACACAGGTCGCTGGACGAGCGGGCCGCGGTGAAATTCCAGGGAAGGTAGTGTTGCAGACATATCATCCCGATCACTACGCGATCCAGTTCGCGCAGCAGCACGATTACGCCGGCTTTTATGAGAAGGAAGTGCGCTTCCGCAAGTGGATGCACTATCCTCCGTTTTCTGCGCTGGCCAATGTGCTGGTACGAAGTGACAAGCTGGAGCAGGCGTTGCGCTGGACCGGACAGCTAGGCAAATGGTTTGAGGGGACACGCAATGAAGGTGTGCGCGTGCTGGGGCCTTCAGCAGCGCCGATTATGCGGCTGAAGCGCGATTATCGCTATCACTTCATCCTGAAAGCGGCGAGCAGGGAAAAGCTGAATGCATCGTTGCGAAGAATGCTGGGCTTTGCCGATGGAGAAAAAATTCCGCGAACGAATGTCATTGTGGATGTGGACGCGATCTCTCTTTTGTGAGAAAAGCGCAAACTACTTGGACGGCTGTTGCTGGCGCTGTGCCCGATAGTCATTCAACACCTTGCCCAGTCCCTGATCGCCGAACGGCGCAGGAATAAGCGTTAGCGCCAACATCAGCAAAGCAAAAAATGCCAGCACGCGGCGCTTGGCATCGAGCGGCGGCATCAGAGGTACGTCTGGATGGCGGCCGCCGGTAAAGCGCAACACCACGGCCCAGAGAAGCCATCCTGCCCAGTAATACCAGCTCAGCAAAAGCAATACCAAAATGCTCAGCATGGATACAGGCCGATGCAGCCGCGGATTCACCGCAAAAATAATGTGTCCGCCATCCAGCTGGCCCCCCGGCAATAAATTCAGTGAGGTCGCCAGCATTCCCACCCAGGCTGCCATCGCCATAGGATGCAGATACAGTGCGCTCACAGGAGCCTGAGCCACCGCTGCGTGGCTTCCCATCGCAGCCATGATCCAGTGCCCGAGCTTAAAGATCAGTGGAAAGCCCAGCAGCATGCTGGCCTTGGCCGGATCGGAAGAAGCGGCAGCCGCAGCGGCATCGCCGGTGAGCAGTTTGGAGGCCAGCAAGCCATAGAACATTACTGGCACCGCAACAATAAAACCGGCGATCGGACCGGCAATGCCAATGTCGAACAAATCAGCGCGGCTCTTAATGGGCGACTTGATGCGGATAAAAGCTCCCAGCGTCCCAATCAACGTGGGCGCAGGGATAAAAAATGGCAGCGTGGCAAAAACTTTTCGTCGAATGCAATAAACGTAATGTCCCAGCTCATGCGCCGTGAGAATTCCCAAAAGAGACAGAGAGAACGGAAGTCCCATCAACAGCCGATGCCAATCCTGCAGCGCCCATTGCCATGGCCAGTAATCCAGATCGTCTGTAAAGAGGCCAAGGTTGCGGTTAAACGTGTCCTGCATGTGCGCGCCGATGCAGAGCGTGGTAAAGATCGTTGCAAGAAATAGCAGCGCGTGCAGCCAATAACGCCGTTTCGGCGGATGAACTACAACGACAGTAATTTCCCGTCGTTCAGGATCAAAAACGTGGTATTCCTGCGAAAGCGGCTGGATGTCCGACATGAAACGAATAGCCCTGGAAACTCAAAAGCTGCCGCGTGGGAAAGCGGGTCAACTGCTTAGTCGATGGACTGCAACTCCTTTCCCGGCTTAAAGCGCACGGCCTTTCCGGGAGGAATGTTCACCTCCGCGCCTGTGCGCGGGTTGCGGCCGATTCCGGTTTTGCGCGGGCGCACGTTAAACACGCCAAATCCGCGCAGCTCAATGCGTTCGCCCCCGGCCAGGGCCTTCTTCATGCTTTCAAAAACGGTTTCCACGGCCAGCTCGGCCTTGGTTTTGGTGATGCCGGTTTTGTTGACCACTTCGTTAATGATATCGAGCTTAATCACAGGTCAGCTCTCCTCAATTTTACAGAAAGGGCGTAACTTGCAGATATTATTGGACTTTTACGCATGTTGTCAATGGAACAGTTTCGCCTATAAGATGGCTTGTTTGGCTCTGCACCAAATCCCCGCAAAACCAAGGAACCTTCTAAGAAAATGGCAATCAAAAGCGACCGCTGGATCCGCCGCATGGCGCAAGAGCATGGAATGATCAACCCTTTCAACGATCGCCAGGTGCGTGAAGGCGTGATTTCTTATGGCGTTTCGTCTTACGGGTACGATCTGCGCGTGGCCGACGAATTCAAGATCTTCACCAACGTCAACTCCGCCATTGTCGATCCCAAGAATTTCGACGAACGGTCCTTCGTCAGCGTGCAGGCGTCGTCCGTGCTGGTCCCGCCCAACTCTTTTGCCCTGGCGCGCTCGGTGGAATACTTCAAGATTCCCCGCGACGTGCTGACCATCTGCGTCGGCAAGTCCACTTATGCCCGCTGCGGCATCATCGTCAACGTGACGCCCTTTGAGCCCGAGTGGGAAGGTTTTGTCACGCTTGAGATTTCCAACAGCACACCCTTGCCGGCCAAAATCTATTCCAATGAGGGCCTTTGCCAAATCCTCTTCTTCCAGGGCGACGAGCCTTGCGAAACGAGCTACAAAGACAAAGCCGGGAAATACCAGAAACAGACGGGGATTGTGCTGCCGAAGCTCTAACGTGCTCGTGGAGCGTGGGCGCCCTCGCCCGCGGACGCGATGGCTCATGTGGCACCGCCGCCCTCGGCGGTGTCCGGTCTTTCCGATGTCGCCCGATGTTTCCGATTTTCCGGCCTCGGGCCGTTCCCCGCGGTTAGGTTTGTTTTCCGATCCCGTGCGATGTCGGCGATGACGCGCGATTCAAATAAGCCGCGCGGCGCAAAATCGCCGCGCCTCAACTTGTCATCGTGAGCGAGCGGCGCAGCCGGGAGTCGAACGATCTAAGTCGGCGAAGCCCACTTTGCAGCCCTCTGCCTGCGTCCTTCAGCCTGAACAGCCGGGCAGATCCCTGACACTTTAGACCGGGCACATACCTGACACTTTCTCTTCCACTAGGTTGAGGGGATGGGGTGCAGGGGAAGGGGACGCTTCCCCTTTCCCTGCATTAGTCTTTGTAGTCAACCCCTG